>CALUJT010000277.1 GCA_944321005.1 uncultured Atopobiaceae bacterium
ACTCGGTGGTCGCCGTTGTCCCTCCGGGAGTAGCGGTGGTTTCAGTGGACTTTGAGAAGATGACGTCTCCGTACCTATTGGTAACTTCGATGGAGACTCGCTGGACACTTAGGCCACCCTCGCTGCCGGAGGTGAGCTCGGTAACGGTTTCGACGACGGTTCCGTCACCACCGACGACCACCTCGGTCGTACGCTCGGTCTTGGAGCCGTCAGGGTTCGTGACTGTAACGGTGGTCGTAGACCCATCCTCATCTCCACCCGTTGAGCCACCCTGCCCCTCGTCGGGGTCCTCTTCATGCTCATCGTCCCCGGTGTCCTCGACCCATTCCCAGGGCTTCTTGCCGCTGTAGGCACCGTATTTCTCGTCAAGCTTGAACTCCGATGCGACTCCATCCACAGTCACACGGCGCCCAAGCTCGGCAAGAACGTCATCTCGCGTTGCCCCGGCCCCCAGACGAGCGCGAATGGCCTCGACAGCCTCGGCGTTGACGTAAACGTCAGAGACGTCCTTGAGATAGTCTCCCGTTAACCAGGTGGGATCTTCAATCGTCAGCGAGGGAATCGTCGGGCTATCTTCATCCATCGCAAGCTCTATCGAGGTGTATGCTCCACCAATCTCCACGTAGAAGCCATCGGTAAGATTGACTCTCGTCAGGCTCGCCTCAGCACCATCAATAAGAACTGGAGACGCTTTTCCATCCGCAATGTAACAGTCTTCAATGGACACGCCCTTACAGTCCTGCACCGTGACAACATGCTCCATTTTAAAAATGCTGCCAATGCTGAGTCCCTCAAGTCTGGCACCGTCTCCAGATAGAATTACGAAGGTATCAGGGACCGTGGTGTCTCTAGACTTATAGGACAAGGAACTAAACCCGAAATAATCCGAACTGCTCCCGTCTCCTCTAATGGTAGCAGCAGCCGGAACGACGATCGGACGGTCACACTCCGCCCCACCGAAGATGGTCATAGTGTCGCCCTCGCCGAAGAGCTCTATGAGATTATTTAGACTCCTTGAGAAGACTGGGAGCTCATCCTCCGCCTCCTGACGAGTAAGCATAGACCCTTCTAGGTTGTCTTTCGTGGTGCAGTACGCCCTATAGGAGTCCCACCCGTCCTCAAAGATTCTGTAGTCGACCAAGCCGACATCGCTCGCGTGGCTCACTGAGTCAATGCGCCTGTCCTCCAGGACAATCTCCCCCGCAATCTCCTGATTACGCTCAACGGAGTGGTTAATCTCTCCAGTAATCTCAAGAGAGCTGCCCCCACATACGTATACACGCTCTTTGGCGCAACAAAATGTCCTGACACCCTCTATATGGCAAGATGACCCCTCTTTGATCACGATGGCTATATCGGATACCTTCTTGACATCAAGGTTATTCAACCTGGCCTTCTTGGTATTACTCACCTCAAGGCCGTGGACAATATTGGGGACGTACGGGTCTTCGTAGCCAGTTCCAAACTCGTCGGGAGCAACGCTGAGATTGTCGACGCAAATCTTCCCAGCAAAGTCGGAAATCCGCACAACAGAACTTGCCTCCTCAGCCTCCGCCTCTCCAAAATAGACCTGCACATTATCTGAAGCGTAGGGCTCCTTTTTCCTCGCCACCCTCACGTCCGCCGCTGGATTTGGATTTGACAGGTTTATGAGAGCTCCGCCCTCACCATCGCCTATTGCAACAAGATCAGCGGTAACGATCACTTCCAGTGGACCAGTCGCAGAATTGACGGCGTTCTCCAACTGTTCAACAGTTGAGACCTCAATTGTCTGTCGGGAAGGCTGGTCATCGGACTTCACCATGGCCGAGCCGCCATCAACTGGGGAGGCAGCCACCAGTACCGGCGCCGAGGATACGAGCAGGGCCCCAAGCCCAGCAGCTATCACAACACGAGCCTTACGTGCTTCCATCGCCTCTCCAATCTTCGCTACGCGACGCGTTACGTCAAATATGACGTAGTTGTCAATGATACCAGCAATACCGTTACGTCATGGATGATATGGGGCGTCGCCTAGCCACCCTGGGCGACAGAATCCAATCTATGCGCGTCGAGGCTGGCCATACCCAGCAACGCTTCGCGGACATGATCGGCACGAGCCAGAGCTACCTTTGGAAGCTTGAGGCCGGGCGAGTCAATGCGAGCGTCGCAATGCTCTGCCGAGTTGCCGACGCCCTGGAGACGAGCGTTTCCAGCCTCATAGACTTCTGATCGGTGCATGGCGAGGGAGCCCCCGCGGCCTCGCTTTCGGGAGATGCCGAACGGCGCGGCCAGAAGAAGCCCGCGGCCTGCCCATCCCCCTCGTCCGCGCCATCCATAAGCCGAGAAAAAAGTAGCGCTCCCCATTCGTTGGCGCTCCCTGTCCCAGGCCCCTGCTAGAATTCTTCCCACCACACTGTCAGCCCCGCAAGGGGAAGGCGCCGCAACCAAACAGGTAGGCAAACCGGTAGCCGGGAGGGGTATCCCCTTCCTCGGACGGTTCGCCTATCGCGAAGCGCCTTGGCAGTGTGGTAACTGTGGTGGATACCCCTCCCCACTGCATGAGGGCCTCTTCCGCGGTTGCCACACTGCCCATCGTAGGGAGGGACCCACCGTGAGAAAGTCATTTGCCGCCCTTTTGGCCGTACTGCTGACCCTGTCCGCCTCGCTCGGGCTTCCAGCCTGCAGCGGAACTAATGAGCCCAGCGCGCCCGAGGCGTCGGAAACCGAAGACCAGGGAGAGGAAGAGCCCCCCGCCTCTGAAGAGCTTGCCGACTCCCTTTTCGAGGAGGGAGAGTACAAGAAGGCTCTCAACGCGTACAAGGAGCTCGAGCCCTCGGAAGAAATCGAGGCGAAAATCTCCGAGTGCAACTTCTGGCTATTCGCAGATTACGTTCGAGACATGGGCGGAATGGAGAAGGTGGACAACACGCTGGAGGGCAACATCTACCGCAGAACCTACAGCGTGAGAGTTGACGATGCGGGAGAGATCGAGGCCTCGTACGTTGAGGAGACTCTTGGTGGGGACGAGTCGGGTCAGTCGGCCGCGACGTCAGAGATGCATCTTACGATCCCGCATGACAGCAACGAGGCAAAAGTCAGCGCCTCCTATGAGATGACGCTGGTGTCAGCCGGACACGTCGAGCAAACCGCCACGGGTACGATGAACGTCGACACGTACAAGAAGGGCGACAGCGTGAGATGGGACGACACCACGGACGAAGCGAGAACGTACTCCTCGTTCAACACCTATAGCCTCGGCATTAACGTCCTCGAGAACAACTCCGGGCTCGTTGACGGAGTCCTCAGCTATCTCTCGTACTGCATCAGAACCGGTACGGGCGGAAGCGGAACTCTCGCAGACATCGGATTCAGCTCCTACAAGTAGCGCCCCGCCAGCCAACCATGCGGCGACGTGCAGAAGGGACGGGCGCTGCCTGCCCGCGCGGGCCCGCAGGGTATGCGCACCGCCTCGCAGGGTATGTACGCCCCGCTGGCAACGGCGAATCATATCGCCGCAGGTAGAGGGCCTGGCGATAAGAACACGCCGCCCGAGAAGCGTACATACCCTCAAGGGGCGGAGTCCCCCGCACGAGACGGGGGCGCGACGCGGCAAGGCCGCGTCGCGCCCCCTCTTCTTCTTTTCTTCCTTCCCTACTCGGCGCCGGAGAGGCGCATGAGGAGGGCGGCCACCTCGGCGCGCGAGCAGGTACCCTGCGGGTCGAGGACGCGCGCCCCGGGCTCGGGCTCGCGGCCTGAGATGACGCCCTCGGAGACGGCCCAGCGCACCGCGGCGGAGGCGAACTCCGAGACGCCGCCCGCATCGGGGTAGGCGGAGAGGTCGCACTCCGCCTCGGGGCTCCCGGCCGCGCGCCAGAGGACCGTGGCCGCCTGCTCGCGCGTGAGCTCGTCTGCCGGGCCGAAGGAGCCGGACTCGTAGCCGGTCATGACCCCGGTCCCGAGCGCCCAGGAGACGGCATCGGAGTAGAACTCGCCCGCGCCGCAGTCGGCGGGCAGCGCGGCCGAGCCCGCGGGCTCGCCCGCGAGGCGCCAGAGCACCGTGGCCAGCTGGGCGCGCGAGAGCGCGTCCGCGGGGCCGAACGTGCCGTCGGCGTAGCCCGTCATGGCGCCGGTCGCCACGGCCCAGTCCACGGCGTCGTGGTACCAGGCGCCGGGGTCGACGTCGGCGAAGGCGCGGCCCGGGCAGAGCTCGCCGCCGTCGCAGCCGAAGGTCACCACGATGGTTACCTTGCCTGCGGGCTGCTCGAAGGTCCACGTGCCGTCGCCGTTGTCGGCGACCTCGACCTCGTTGCCGTCGGAGTCCGTCACGGTGACGTCGCGCACCTCCTTGCCCTCGTCGGGCTTCGGGGTGACGGTCACCTCGTCGCCCGCGTGCGGTCTCGACGGCGAGACCTCGACCTCGCCGCCATCGGTCTCGGGGACCTCGGGCGGGTACGTCGGGCGCGAGGGCGGGGTGACGGGGCCCGGACCGGGATCGGGCTCGGCTGCGGTCACGGTGACGGGGACGTCCACCGTGAGGGCGGTCGCGCCGTCGCCGAAGTCGAAGTTGCCGGCGAGGTCAGCGCCCTGCGTGAACGTGGCGCGGGCGGTCGTGTCACCCACTGCCAGGATCTCGTCGGAGTCGACCCAGGACCAGGAGCCGGGGACAGTCACAAGCGAGCCGTTGGCATCGATGGAATACGTCGGCGATCCAAGCAGGTCGGCGAGCCTGTCCGCGTCGGCGAGCTCGCCGACCATGGCGCCAGCCTCGGCCGACAGGAGAAGGTCGGAGGGAAGCGTGTAGACCACGTCTGCCGGCTTGATCACGAGCGGGGCGCCGTCGGCATCGCCCGTGTACTCCCGGGAGATCGCGGGGTAGCAGGTCCCTCCGTCGATCTCGTGAGGGACGGTAAGCCGGACGTCGTAGCCGCCAGCGTTTGTCGGGGCCTCTGCCGACCACTCGGCCGTCTCGTCGGCGCCATGGACGCGGTACTCGACGACCACGCCGTCGACCGGCTGGCCGTCGCGAGACACGTTGAGGTCGACTGGATGGCCGCTTCCGTTATAGGTCTCGGTTATCGGGCCTTGGGCGTCCAGGTCGGTGAAGCTCGTCTCGCCCCTTGCGTACACGCGCACGGGGTAGCCGCCCTCGTCCTCGTTCTGGTTCTTGGCGGCGACGTGGCCGTCGCCGAGCTCGACGCCGTAGACCGTGTCACGGGTCTCGCCATCGGCGATCGCCGTGTCGGCGAACGCGCCGCCGGTGATGGCGACATCCGCCTCGGCGGTCGCACCAGCCATGGTGCCGTTGCCGATGGCGCTGCCGCCTTTCCTTCCCTCGGCGCGCACCAGGCCGCCGGAAATCTCGATGTTCGCCCCGACACCGTCGTAGCCGCCACCGATACCGGCGCCCCAGTCGCCGCCTGTCGCGGTCACGGAGCCGCCCTCGACGGTGAAGCCCGAGCCGGAGCGGCCTTCTCCTCCACCGATGCCGGCGGAGCCGCTGCCGCCCGTCGCCTCGAGCGAGCCGTCGCCCTTGATGGTGAGCGGGTTCACGCCGTTCTGCAGGCCCGCATATTGCTCGCCGCTCGTCAGGCGGTTATCGCCCGACAGCGTGAGCTCGAGCGAACCGCTCCGGATCAGCATCGCCGCGACGTAACCCGATTTCGAGACGTCGATCGCGACGTCGTCTATCGTGAGGTGCGCGGTGCCGCCTCCATCCGGCTCGACCGCGATGCGGTCCGTGGTCGTCTGCGTCACACCCTCCCTCATGGACACCGTGAGCGGGGTCTCGGTTATTATGGTGAGGACGCGCCCGCTCTCAACGTACGTGTAGTCCGTGTCCGCGACGCCGCCGGTCACGGCGAAGTCACCGGTCGAATACTGGGCGACCCTCCAGGGATAGTCCTCGCGCGTATCCTCATCATCGTTGGCCATCACGGCGCACCCCGCCGCGGGCGCGATGCCGTAGATGGTCCCGACATCCCCGCCCGCGTCCTGCGCGAAGCAGCCACCGGTGATGGTGACGGACGCCTGGCCCTCGGCACTGTTGCCATTGCCGATGGCGAAGGTGGGGCTATCAGCCACGGCCTTGATGAAGCCGCCGGAGATCTCGATGCCCGTGCCGGAGCCGACATAACCCCCGCCGATGGCGGCGCCGCTCTCGCCGCCAGTCACGGTCACGGTGCCGCCCTTGACGGCGATGTCAGAGCCGTTACCGTCGTTGCCGCCGCCGATGCCGGCACCAGAGTCTCCCCCGCTGGCGGTCACGACGCCACCCGAGATCTCGATTCCCAATCCTGAGCCGCCATCTCCCCCGCCGATGCCGGCGCCATTTGCGCCGCCCTCTGCGGTGACGATGCCGCCCGAGACGGTGATGCGCGAGCCGTCTCCGTCTTCCCCGCCGCCTATTCCGGCCCCGCCTCTTACGACATCGTTTAGTTGTCCTCCATAGGCGGTGACTGTGCCGCCAGAGATGGTAATGTTCGAGCCGGCACCCTGATAGCCCCCGCCGATTCCGGCGCCGCTGCTGCCACCATGAGCGTTGACGACGCCGCCCGAGACGGTGATGTTCAATCCGTCGCCGTCAAAGCCACCGCCTATGCCGGCGGCATCGCTGTCACCATAGGCGGTGACGGCTCCCCCATGGATTGCTATGGCACCGGAATCATATGACTGGCCGCCCCCGCCGATTCCGGCCACATTCATACTATTGGACCCACGCGCGTCTGCGACGAGCTTCCCCATGCGGTCGCCCGCAGACTGCGCGTACACCGTGAGCGAGTTGCCCGAGGAGACGTCGATGCCGCCGGTCACCGTGAGCTCTGCGCCGTCGGCGAGGATGAGGCTCACGTTGCCCGAGACCGTGACGTGAGACGATATATGAACCTCACCGTCTGCGACGTACCATCCCCGTGTGTACGAACCGAACCATTTTTCAACGCCCGCCTCGACGACCGTGGCTTCGACGGTCCTTTCGTCACTGTTAGCGTCGATGTATTCCGTCTGCCGCGTCTCCGCCATCGCCGCCCCCGGCGCCGCGCACAGCGCGACGACGCACGTCAGCAGGCACGCGAGAAATCGGGCGACCCCCCGTGAAGTTCGTCCCATGAGACCTCCCAACGCGCGCGGGGATCGAGAAGGCCCCCGCAGCCAATGGACACATCTATGTTCTTATTTTCTCAGGAACGGGCCGCCCCGCGCAACGCCCCGCGTCCGAACGGTCTCAACCTCGTCCGAGTGGTACCCGCCGGGGCCTCCCCGAGGGCGCGCCGCCCCAACCGGAGGACCGCTCGCCTGCGGCCCCGCGCTCCCCTGCGCATAATAAAGCAGGCCAGAGGCCCAAACGGCCTCTGGCCTGTGCAAATCACTGGAGCCAGCAATCGGACTCGAACCGATGACCCCCGCTTTACGAGAGCGGTGCTCTACCAACTGAGCTATGCTGGCGC
>CALUJT010000278.1 GCA_944321005.1 uncultured Atopobiaceae bacterium
CAAACTGGGGAATTCCCCGCCGTGATTCCGGGGCAGAGCCCCTGTGAATCCGGCCATTTATAGGCTATCTCAGACAGGCTTGTCGCGCATCGTGAGGAAGCCGAGGCGCTGCTTGCCGACCTTGGCGGAAAGATTTCTTGGCGCGAGCCGAGCGAGAAGACGCGCGAGCTACAGGTGCGACTGGATACGAATGTGAGCTCCGAGCACTGGGACGAGTTGTATGGATGGCTCGTGATCGGGCTGCTTCGGATGCGTGCAGTGGCCGGGCTGCTACGGAATTCCGCATAAGAAAGGCCCGACTCATCGGGCCTTCCCAGGTGTAGACCGAAGCCTTCCACCGCGATTGAATGTAGTGTACCACGACACCGTCAAATCTATGCCTTTCGGGGCTCAGCGCTCACAAATTCTCGGGCGGTGGCCAGCTTGGCTCTCGCGTTAGTCTTAATGATCTTGGAGTAAATGTTGAAAGGCAGTTCTGCGTGGAAGCGTTCTAGGATTCCCTCATATCCCGAAAGGAACTGCCTGCATTCGGTTTTAGTTAGTCCCATCTGGATCATAAGGTAGACGACGAGAACGACGTAATCGGTGATGTCAGTGAAGTCGACCCCTCCGATACCCGTCTCCTGCTTGATGAGCTGGGTTACGCCTGTGCTGATTGATCCCGAACGGAAACGGACGTCAAGGATCACGCCGTTGTGGGCAATGGCATTGCGCAGGTCCTTAAGTGCGTAGACGATGTCTCTGAGGCGCAGTTCTGATTCGAGGTTGGTGGGCATGCCAAGATCGCGTACGACGGCGGTTTGAACACGCTTGTCGAGACACTCGTAGAAAGAGCCAAAGTTGCCGAGTGTCATGACCTCGAAGATGGCCCAAATGGGGATGTCCTTGTCGGCGTCTCGGAAGTGACCAATGACGTCTCGGTTCTTGTGGTTACGGAAGATAAGGCTGTCTATTTCCCCGCGAAGTTTCTGGCGTTTTTCCCAGGCCTTTCTGTATGCGGTGCCCTTATGACTCCTGTAGTCGGTAAGACTCTTTCTCCAGATGTCCTCGAAGGTTGACGAGCCCGAGTCTCTGAGGACGGCCTCCAGCGTGTAGTTCTTGAGGGCGGTCTCGATTTGCATGACACGGGGGTAGAGAAGTGTCTTGAGTTGTGTGTCGAAGTCATAAAGAGCTGCGACTTGGGAAAAATCAGTAAGTGGAAGTCTGCTGTCCGCCTTGCCAGCAAAACGATAGCCTTTGTACCCATGGTAATAACCAATGTTCTTGAGACGACGTTTCTGGGCAGATCCTCCGATGGCGATACCGCTCTTGCGCAGGTGCTTCATGAGGGAGTTTAGAGTCTTTGGCATAGCGGATTCCTTGCGGTCGAGGAAGATTGCTGATTAAGCTAATCATTGCAGATGGGAGCTGGGTGATTGCCGAGATAATGAATCTATTACGATAGGGATGACATTGTCGCGAGGAGGCCGGATGCGCTGGGCTGAGCTCAATGGGCGAATGGATAGGCTTGTTCCCGTCAATGGTTTGGATACTGCCTTTTCGCGCTTGATATGGGACGTATACGAAGTTCGAGTCATAAGAGACGAGTGGGGAGATCCGCTGGGATTCTGCGCGATTGGAAAACGTTGGGATAATCGACGTAGACGTATGCTGCCTGACGAGTTCTTTAATCATGAGCTTGTCGATGTCGATATTCATGATGTTGATGCTTTGGCTGAGTTCATGGAGGAATACGGTTTTCTTGGCTATCATTTCCTGTCAACTCCAATAACGTACCAGAGATTTATTGAACTCGATTCGTATCTAGATAAAGATGTGGATTATTTTGAAGCCATTACGCATTTTGCGTGGTGTATAGATGACAGATATGACGACTATTTCGAAAATCCCGCCCCGGGGTTCTATCGCCTGTTGTGGAACGAGTTGAAAAGAATTGACGATGTCCTCAGAGAACAGCAGCCAGGAGTTCCGTACTCTAAGAAGGCTTTAATTTATGGCGTGGCCAGCATTGAGCGTGTGGTGGAGACCATCAAGAAATGGCAGAGATGTTCTAACATGATCAAATTATTAATTAAATATAACAATATTATCGATATTGCAAGAGTTTTAAACCTCGAAGTGGGCCAAGCTTGCGATTGCCTTGATGGAACCGTGCGCAGCGTGAATGAACACATCGGCTTCCTGTCTCCAACAATCGAAATCTATGATGAGTCGCGGGATCGTATTCTCATGGGCGCAATGCCTGATCAGGACGTAGTTGGGCTTGAAGAGGCCATTGCTGTTCAGCTGTGGCGCTTTTCTTTGGAGGCGAAGGAGGGGTATTCGATATGCAGGGAATGCGGTCGAATGTTTGTCCGAAAACGCTCAAAGACAGCGAAAGTGGCATCGAGGAGTACGAGCCAGTTCTGCTGCGACCGATGCAAGAATCGTGATGCGCAGCGAAGGTATCGAAAGAGCCCGGGCTATTTACTGAAGCGTTCATCGAAATAGAAACTGCTCGGCGGCTGCTCCTTGGAATCGTTGGAGCAGCCGCCGAGCTATTCAGTAGGGCAGCGGACTACTTCGCCGTTAAATACGCCAGCGTCACCGCGTTCTCGGCGGAGGTGTAGCTGAAGGCACCCTTGCCGACCTTCTGCGGGTCATAGTCGGACTGCTGAATGACGCCGCAGTACTGGACCACGGCAGACTTGAACGCATCGGTCTCGATGAAGCGATACGGATCGGTCTTCCAAACTACCTCGTCGGTCTTCTCGTCAACTTCGATGAGAGCCCTGAGTCCGTAGACAAGCGGGTAGATGAAGCCGTCGGGCACGGGCTTGTCAGCCTTGCGACCGAAGAACGGGGTCTTGTAGTCGTTGTTCTTGTTCATGAGGCTCTTGACGGCACCAATCTTCCCGAAGGATCCGATGGTGTTGTAGCAGTCGGGGAAGATCTGGTAGATGCGGTCGAAGAGGGCGGGAAGGTCCGTCGCCACTCTGAGGGCGCTGGCGACCTGAGAATCCCTCAGCTCACGCTTCTGACCAAAAGACCTTGAGATCTTATCGTTCCTGAGAAGCGTGAGGTACTTCTCCAGGCACTTCTCCTTGCCACTGTAGGTGAGAACTGCAGAGGGGGCGTCCAGAATCTTGTCGGGACCATCCTGCACATATGTGGTCTTTGAGAGTGCGATCCAGGCAAGGGCGACGAGGCTGCGGCTCTGGATGCTTCCGCCATCGTTGGTCTTCCAGCTGATCTGGCTTGCGAACTCCGGGTCCTTCTCGGCGAACAGCGCCTTGAAGGAGTCGAAGAGACCCTCCTGGTTGCCCTTCGTTCCCTGCGTGAGCTGCGCGTTGTTGTTTCGTGCGTCGCAAATCTCAAGGAGGGAGGAGCGGAAGCTGTCGACGCAAAGCTCGTCGTTGGGGTTTGCCGGAAGGATGAGCTCGACGGGGATGAGGAAGTCGAGAAGGCCGACGCCCTGCTCAGCGAGCTCGTCCGCATCGTCGTGGATCGCCTTGATGTAGGACTCGATCTCATCACGACGATCCGTCCAGACGTGCTTGAAATCGTCCCAGATTGCCATGTCGCGTCGAGAGGGTGCCGGCGCTCCCGTAAACTTGGCTGCCTGGGAAAGGATGTACGCCCCGATGGCAAGCGTGTTGTGACCACCGTCGAGGATGCCCTCAGTGCTGCGGTCGACAAACTCCAGGCGATAGCGGTTCCTGTCGAGCTCTTCGTACCACGAGGCTGCGACGAGGATGCCCTTGGACTTGATGGGGAAGAGCTTGGACTTATTTCCGACGCCCTCGTCCTTCTCGATGGACTCCTGGATGGCGTTCGTGACGCTCCCGAGACGGGAGTTCCTGGGGTTGGCGTCGAGGTCAAGCTGGTCGATCAGTCCGACGAGGAACTTGGGTGACATGAGCCCGATGACGCGGGTGATGAGGCCGATCTGCTGCTCGAAACTCTGGGAGAGCCTGATGATGGTCGTGTTGCTGTTCTCCATGATGAACCCTTCTGATGTCTGTCTGTCCGACAAACGGTGCGAGGGGCGGAGAACTTCCCCGAGAGAAGAGAAAAGCCGGTTTTCCGGCCTCAGACACATGGAATACGCCTCTCTCACGGCGCATTCCCGCTATGCCTGAGGATCTCCGATCCTCCACGCTCCGGCCACCCGTCCGGGTAGGCGAGGCTAGGATCTCTCGAAGCTGGGAGAAGATCAAGATCTGTCATGGGATTCACGGTGAACGATCCACGAGTGGAGTCGTTTTGTCCGTGAGCGTGTATAGCTATCTTTCTTACGTGTTATGGCTTTCCGTTGGTCGCACATGACAAATTCGACACGCCTTCGACCTCACGCCGCATTCTCTACCTCATCTCACGGCTATCGCGCTAGTCTAGTTTGCAAATGAACTGCGGATTAGGCAACTGAATCGAGCGCTCAAGGAGGAGTCCACATGGGAATCTTTGATGATCTCGTCAGAAATGCAGCTGAGGTAGTCGGCGGCGCCGCTGGAGCGATAAGCCATGCTGCCGATGATGCCGGCAAGGCATTTAAAGAGAAGGCGGACGAGGTCGGTGGGGCGGTCTCCAACGCCGCAAACGCGGCTGGAGAGGCGATTGGTGCTGCGGCGAACGATGCGGGGAACGCCGTGGCGGACTATGCCGGCGCCGCACAAGAGGCTGTGTTGGCAACGGCAGACTCAGCTGCGGCGGCCGTCTCGGAAGCCGCGGGCGCCGCCGTCTCGATGGGCACCGGGGCTGCGGGCGCTGTTGCGGACACCGTGGGTGCGGCGGCGACGATTGTTGGTAGCGCAGTGTCGGGTGCCGCGTCTGCGGTCGAAACGTCTATGCGCGAGATGAGGGAGAAGGAGATCGCCTCCTATCATCAAAATGTTCTGTCTGAGCTTGGCATAGGGGCGGCGCATTGGATGCTCGCTCTGGAGAAGGCGTTTGGCCCCTCTCCGACGGAGCTTACGGATTCTACGGCCGCTCAGGCAATAGAGGCCTTCCCAATACCTCGGGAACAGCATGTGCTCTGGCTCGATGCGGAGTTTGACCTGCGGCCGAGCGGCATTGCGCTTACCGAATGCGGGGTTTTTATCAGGTCTGATGTCGACCCCCTTCAACTCGACGCTTTTGTTGGAGGGAAACAGCCTGAGGTTGCATCTCTGAGGTATGTGCGGTGGGAATACTTTGATCCTCGAGAGTTCTCATCAGAGACTGAGGACAGCATCGCTCTTCGCGTCGCAGAGGGGCATTTTGAGGCGTTTGTACGTGCCTGCGACGTGCTTTCGGATGGTCAGGGCTATGCCGAAGGAGAGTCAGGAAATAAAACTACCTTCATAGCAGGGGATGCATCTGCACCTGTGGTGGATGCCGGAATCGCTCTTGCCGAGCGACTCTCTGCTGACGAAGCGGTCCTTCTGGAGAAGAAGGCTGCTGTCAACCTTGAGGCAGGCCACGGGGAGATGGCGGAGAAGGCGAATCATGTTGCCGACCTTCTCCACGGGAAGCGAGCTGAGTGGTGCGGTCCAAAAAACGAAAAGAATGGTCCGGACCGAGTAATTCACCAAAAGGGTGGCGACGTCCTAATTCAGACGAAGTACTACAGCAAATGGAGAGGGGCGCTCGAGTCCGGGTTCGACCCCAAGACGGGCCAGTACCGCTACATGCATGACGGAGCTCCGATGCAGCTCGAAGTTCCCAGCGATCAGTACGATCAGGTGCTGGAGGGGTTTCGCATCAAGATTCGCCAGGGTAAGGTGCCCGGAGTCTCCGACCCAAACGATGCTGAGAAGATCGTGCGAAAGGGCCGTCTTACGTATGCCCAGGCGAAGAATCTCACGAAAGCGGGCAACATCGATTCGCTCAAGTACGATGCCTCGACGGGCGTCATTACCTGCTCTTGCGCGATGGGCATCACCTTTGTGACAACTGCCTTCCTTACGTGGAGCCAGACGAAGGACGTGGGGCGTGCGGTTCAGTCAGGCGTGGCGGCTGGTGTCCAGGTCTTCGGACTCGCCTTTGCCCAGCATATGCTCATCTCTCAGATTGCGCGGACAAGCTTTGCCAAGTCCCTTGCCGCTCCGAGCGAGCAACTGGTCGGGAGGCTCAGTTCGTCAGCGACGCGGACCATCGCCAATGGGCTTCGGGCGATTTCGGGTCAGAGCACGCAAATTGCCGGCGCTGCTGCCACGAAGAGTTTGGCGCGCATGGCGAGGAGCAACGCACTATCTGCGGCAGTTACCATGGCGGTCTTCTCGGTCCCCGAGACGTACAGGCTTGTTTCTCGGAAGATTTCTGGCGCACAGTACACAAAGAACATTGCCTCCTTGGCAGGATCAGTTGCGGGAGGAATTGGAGGGACCGTTGCCGCCGGCGTGGCCGCAGCAAAGGTGGGCGGAGCCATTGGCACGCCGGTTGCCCCGGGAGTGGGGACTGCTGTCGGCATAGTTGGCGGGTTTGTGGGTGGTGCCGTAGGGTCCCTTGCCGTTGGAACGGTGGGCGGGATTCTCCACGAGGACGATGCGGAGACCATGGGTCGCCTGCTCAATGCCGTTGTTTCCTGCTTGGCGGTGGAGTACATGCTGAGCGAGTCTGAGATTGACCAGCTGGTGGAGAAGCTCAACGAGTTTCCTCAGGATGATCTGAAGACGGTGTTTGAGGATGCGATGGGTGCTGACCAACAGGAGAGCGTATTCCGCGCGTTCCTCAGTCCGATCTTTGATGAGATAGTGGCAAGGCGACCGTGTTTCATCCTTCCTTCGTACGAGGAGATTTTCAAGACCTTGGCTGTTGTCTCTGCTTCGGAGGACGGAAATGACGGAGGCGCCGTAACGATGACCTCGTGATGACTTACTGAAAGGCGACGAGCAATGGGAGAAAGACGCGCGCGTACGAATCAGCGCCCAGCGCAGATCGTCGAGCCGACCGATGACGAGAAGGCTGCTGCAAAGGTTGCCCGGACGTTCTGGCGCTGCTTCTCCAAGGACAGCACTGCTCTCGGGGCTCGAATGCCTCCCATTTCTTGGATACGGAAATAGAAGCCCGAGAGATGGGAGGCCTTCCATGTCCATCGACCTGCGATGCGGGCACGACCGATCGCTCAGGGATCTGGCCGCCGGGATGTTCGATGCGGGCCGGGGGGCGGACCGCTGCTCTCCGAGGTCCGGGCAGGGTGTCTTGTTAAGGTGGAGAACCCCGACCTGAGGTCGCTCTTCTGGGATGGGTTCTACGAGTACTGCGGTGAGCGGCAGGACTTTGTGAGCGCGTATTCCGATCCGTCGAACAGGGCCGAGAACGGCAGCTGGTATGCGACGTTTGGCCTGGGCATTCGAGATGTCCACTCCATGGCGTACTTCGCCCAGCGAGATGGTTGGGTTGGGGTGAACCTTTGGATCACCGACGTGGCGCTGTATGAGGGGCTGCTTGCGCGCCGCGATAAGGTCGAGGCGATGCTCGGCAGTCTTGGTGGCTCGATTCTCTGGCGAGAGCCGAGCGAGAAGAACCGCGAGCTTGTGGTACGGCTGGCACCGATCTTGCGTCGGAGCACTGGGACGAGCTGTACGCGTGGCTCGTGGCAGGGCTGCTGAGGATGCGCGCGGTGGCGGGGTTGCTTGAGAGTCGAGAGGGATGACGCTGCAGATGGCAACCATTTTTGGTACGTTGGTGGGGTTTGAGAGACTGGCGGCTGTTCTCCCGACCGCAATTCTTTCGACTGAAGGACGTACTTACGAAATGCAATTTGCTCTGTCCTGAGAGTTGGTCGCATACATGGCATACACAACGCGTCTAGTTTCCGGGAGGGAAAATGGCGTGGGGTTACTATTTAAACATGGAGGAGCTTTCAACGGAGATTATCGAAGAGGCTCTTTCAAAAATGACGAACTCAAACTATCGAGAGGTTGATAACTGCATCAGAACGGATAGCGGAGACGAGTTCATTACAAACCTAAAGTGGGGGACTACGGCGGTCGTAATGATATGTTGCTATGTCGAAAGCTCTATCAATACCCTACTAAGGGACTTCCTCCACTTTTCTCCTGACGGAGAACTAATCAAGAGTTCCATAGAAACCAAGCTGGAAGTTATCTTTTCGAATAAGCCCGACCAGTTTAGGCTGATTAAGGGGGATAACTGTTGGGATAAGTTTAAGCGTGCCGTTAGCGTAAGAAATCAACTTATTCATTATAAAAACAACTCTGCAAATATCTGCTCCTCGTGGCCGCCGATTGACAGTTGGAAAATCGGCAGAGAGATTCTTGGAGACTACTTTACAAAAGACAGACTCCAAGACACTTTTGCTGAATCGAAGCGCCTTGTTGGGTTAATCGCTGATGCATTGAATCTTTCAACCAATCCAGACTGTCATATTCTCGGATGTGACGCTAGTTTCGGAGCGCCATCCTACTTCTGTACACCCGAAGTTAAAGAGACCATTCTTTCCGAAGTGGGAGAATATGGGCGGTAAGTCGGCTAGTCTGGGCTTGTGGGGGGTATAGCTTTAGTATCTGACACGAGTTATTTTACATCCGCATGTCTTGTGTAAAACCCTCTCCCGATGCTCGTCCATCCAGATGAATACGCCATTTCTTTCCATTGTTGGGAATGATAGAGGATGGAACAATAGTAATATTCTCAAGTCCGTCAGGTGTATAGGTTTCCGAGACGCCTGCGCTTTCAATACTGAAGTTGGTTTTGATAATAACGGCTTCTAGGGGATTGGCATATGAAAGAAGAACGCGTTCCGTTCTTCCCGGCACAATAGAAATGCAGCCGCCCGTTTCAAAGAATTTTGATTTCGTCGCCTGGCTTCCCGGGGTTTGTCTTAACAATAGGGGCCGGGGCGCTGTGCGACTAAGATCAAACAAGAACTCAAGGGACTGATGGGCCCCCTGCTCGATAAACTGTAGGCCCGTCTTTGGCGACAGATTGATGGGGGTGGTGTCCATGGAGAAATCTGTTAGCAACACCTCATGAGGAGAGAGGTTAGTGATGGATAGTGCATAGAGAGCTCTATCAACCCAGATTTGGTCCCTAAATGGTATTTCCCTCCATCTGATTGAATACAGCTCCTCCGGAATATCCGTCATAAAGGCAAATGCAAAGGGGGGAACGTTTCTAGCGTTTACAGCAACATCTAATCTATGGGCAAGAGGTGAATCACTCGCCGCCCTGGGAACGCCGAGCTCACGAGCGGCCCTGCTTTCTGCATCTGCCTTCCATCGGCGCAGAATGCGTTCTGTGAATCTTTCTGGATCTTTGTCTATTAATTGAGAGCAGGTTTGGCAGAGCCATATTGCGTTGTTGATTGATGAACGCTCATCGCTCGTGAGCAAAGAGTTATATCGAGGTCCCCCCGGCGCTGCTGCGGTGATGTGTGCCGCAACTCCTAGATTGATACTTCCTTCAGGTGTGGACTTCGGACCTGAGGTTAACGCGCGGCAATCTGGATTTGAGCATCGATGCCCGACTCGTCTGGCCAGCTCTTGCTTGACTCTTGCAGAGAAGTTATCTCTCGCCATGCAATCTCCTGTGCTGAATAGCTAGAAGCTTCTCAGTTATTAATCGTTACGATAATACGTCCGATTGATTAGCTGACGAGCCAATTTAAGCATGCGTGTCTCTGATAATTCAGTTTATACATCGATGAATGTGTGGGCATGCTTGAGAGGACGGCCCACTTACCGTGCATACAATTGAGATGGCGGCAGCGATGCATCGAACCCTCCCCTGCTACGAAAGAGTTGTGGCAATGACGAGGTCACTTCGTGACTTCATCAGCGTCCGGGCGGTGGATGATGCGCTGGGCGTACTGTACAAGTTCCGCCCGCGCGGCACTTTTCGCTGCACGGATATGGTTGGTCACGGATGCCACAACAAGCCGACGGGCACGTGGAGCGACGACACGTCGATGGTCCATGCAATCTGCGACAGCTATCGTGAGTTAGGACGCGTAGACGTCGATGCTATTCGAGGGGCTTCGTGCGTGACGCCCTCGATACCGTACTCTAGTGCCTAGCAAATTCGTCGAGCTACACCGAGTACGACCTCGCCCCGGCGAACCTCGGGGAAGACACGGACACCACGGCTGCCGTCGCCCGCGCGCTTGCTGCGGCATCTGCGGTACCGAGGGAATCCCGACCGAGTGGCTCGACAAGCTGCGGGGCAAGGACATCATCGAGGCGCGTCCATTCTGAACGCGAGTGGCTATGATTCCGTCTTACTCTCTTCTGAGGCCTCGACTGCCTCGCAAAATGCGCTCAAGATGACTTGCGAGCCATTCTTGGTGGAGGGTGACGTATTGATTCGCTTCAGCTGTTCCAGTGAGTTGAGCCTTTCCACGATGAAGGAACTGAGCTCGAGTTGGGATGAGCGTCCATGGGCGCCCATAGCCTGTCTCATATGATACTTTGTAATCATATGATTACATTCTGAGCTGAGGAGGGCGATGGACCAAAGGGCCCTGTTTCTGCATCAAGCCAAGATGTTCGTCGAGAAGAATGGGTTCATTTTCGTCGCCCGCGAGCAAAGCTCGGCGTTCATGGCCGAGCGCGGCATGACGATGGACGACCTCCGTCGAGTGATTCTCGCGCTAGAGCCGAAGGACATGTTCGACGGGCAGGAGCCGGACAGGGACCCTCGCTACTCGGAGAAGTGGACCGTGGCGGAGTTTTACCGGAGTATGACGGTGAGACGCTGTATCTGAAGTTATCCATTCGAGTGGACGTGGAGCGATGTAAGTGCTTGTCGGTGAAACTGTATGTGGACCGACAGGAGGCAGGGGAATGAGCGCAGTGAAGACAATTGAAACGTTTTGTCCTGAGTGCGATTGTGAGGTAACGGCATCAATCGAGCGCAGGACCGAGACGCTGCCCGTCAAGGGCGAGCCGACCTCCTATGATGCCGAGGTTGCGATCTGCCCGTGCTGCGGCGGGGCAATCGGAGACTCCCGCATTGAGGGCGAGAACCTGCGCTGCGCTTACTCCGCCTACTGCTCCGCCCATGGACTCATGGCTCCGGACGAGGTCAGAAGCCTTCGGAACAGCTACGGTCTCTCCCTGCGCGAGTTCAGCAAATTCCTCGGGTTCGGCGAGCAGACCGTGGCCCGCTACGAGGCAGGCGCAATCCCCGATGACTCGCACAACACCACGCTCATGCTTGCCGCAACGGCTTCCGGGGCTGTCGCCCTGCTCTCGGTGAGGGAGGGCCAGCTGAGTGAGAGGACCGTCGCCGCGGTTCGTCGGTTCGTCGAGAGCAAGACCCCTGTCTCCGGAGCCTCTTCCGCCTTTACCGCGCGTCAGTGGCCCACCCCGGCAATGCTGATTCCCAGCAAGTTCAACGGATATCGGTCGTTCGATATAGATCGCATTGCCGCAGTCGTATGCGAGCTGGCGTCTCGTTGCGTCGACCTGTACAAGACCAAGCTGCAGAAGGCGATGTTCTTCACCGACTTTCTGTGCTACGCGCGCACCACACGGTCGATGACGGGGCTCTCCTATGCACACGCGGACTACGGCCCCGTCATGGACGGGAAGGACCGAATCGTTGCGCTCCTTCAGGATTGCGAGGCCATTGACCTTGCCCAGAAGGGGTGGGGAGAGGTGGTTGTGTCCAGACATCGTCCGACTGGCATTTTGAGCGAGGACGAGATCCAGCTTGTCGACGAGGTGGCGGCCTTCGTTAATACGTTCGAGAGGGCAACGGACATCTCGTCCTTCTCGCATGGCCTTGATGCGTGGAAGGACACCGAGAGTGGTCGGCCTATCGATTACGTCGCAAACGCAGGGCAGGTTGCTGACGCAATCGAGCGTCGCATGGCGAGATAGCTTCCCGTTGTCACGGCGGCTTTCCCGCGTTTGCCGTGCCGGCGGGTGCCGTGAAGCCGATGGTCCTCTCCAGTTGCGCGGAGGCACCGTCCCGTGGTCTGGAGGAGGACCGGGAGGGTAGTCCGCTTCCGCTTCTCTCGTCAGGTTCGCCGAGGGCGTCAGGTTCTGGGCGGGCTGAGGGGGTCAAACAACATCTCTGCGCCTGCCCGTGGTTGCCACGTTCCATCTCCTCACTACTGCTATACTGCTATACAAACAAGTGAGGTGATGGGCATGTCTGCAACAAGCGCGGTGCCAACAGCACGTCAGACGCAGATGAACACGCGCATAGACGCCGAGCTCAAGGCAGCTGGCGACGCCGTGCTCGCGCATCTTGGCTATACGCCCTCGGCGGCGGTGCGCGGGCTCTGGCGGTTCGTGGTGGACCACCAGGACGACGCTGCGACCGTACGTGAGGTCATAGAGCCCGACGCTGCCTCCGCGCTCTCCGACGAGGCATCCCGGAAGGCGGCCGCGATTGCCGACCTGCGATCCCTGTACGAGCAGACGGCCTGCGAGCTCGGTATTCCCGGCAATGCCGAAGCGGAGCTCCCTTCCTGGGATGACCTTCGCGAGAACTGGTACGACGAGCGCCTGGAGGGGGAGGCGTAGATGCCGCAGCCGTCGCGCGTTCTTCTCGACACCAACGTCTGGCTCGATGCGTTTGACGGCGCGCGACCGCGCTCCCGTGCGGCGAACGAGCTGCTCAATGACTGCGTGCGCAAGGGAATCGAGCTGCTCTACGCGGTCGGCACGGCAAAGGATGTGTACTACCTCGTGAGCGCCTCGCTCAAGCGCCAGGCGCGGGCGGCGGGGGAGACGCTCTCCGAGGGGCAGGCGCGCGCGGCATCCGCCTACGCGGCGGCATGCGTGGCAAACATGGACGAGATTGCAACGGCCGTGGGCGCCGACTCGTCGGACGTCTGGCTCGCCCGGAAGTACCAGCGCGTCCACGAGGACTTCGAGGACTGCCTCGTGCTCGCCGCCGCGCGGCGTGCAAAGGTGGACTTCCTTGTGACGAGCGACGACGCGCTCCTGCAGCATGCGCCCGTGGCAGCGCTCTCGGTCGATGACTTCCTTGCATTGGTGGGGGAGTGGTCGGCTACACAGAGGCAATCACCATCTAACGTACGCAAGGAGGAACAATGACCTCGATCAGCGCAACTGCGTTCCGCAAGGACATCTACAACATCATCGCGAGGGCCAACGAGGACTGCGCGCCCATCGCCATCACCAACACCAAGGGCAAGGGCGCGGTGCTCGTCGGGGAGGACGAGTGGGCCGCCATCGAGGAGACCCTCTACCTCATGGGGATTCCCGGTATGGCTGAGTCTCTCGTAGAGGGTCGGGCCGCCCCCGCCGAGGACTGCGTGGAAGAGTCCGCGTTGGAGTGGTAGCCATGTGGCGGGTCGTCTTTACCAGGCAAGCCGCGAAGGACGCCAAGAACCTCAAGGCGGCGGGGCTGGAGGGGAAGGCGAAGCGCCTCGTCGAGGTCGTGCGCGTCGACCCCTTTGGGACCCCGCCGGCCTACGAGGGCCTTGTCGGGAGCCTCGCCGGGCTCTACTTGCGTCGGACCAGCATTTGGCATCGTTTTGTCTACTTCGTTGACGCGACGCCGGTTGACTATGAAGGAGTGAGCTATGAGGGGGCCGTCAAGGTGGTCCGCATGTGGACACATTACGAGGACGTGCGTGGATAAGGTGCGTGTCCGGGTTTCTCACTACATGTAGCTGTATCCCTCACGCCAAGTTGTTTCACAAACGGTCGGGTTACGGCGTTCGGGCTCTGCAGCTACCGTTGCTCCGTTTTGCTCACTTCGTTTTACTCAAAAAAGTTGAGTCAAAATAACTGAGTGAAGTGGGCTCTGTACGACAAGCTCCGTCCTTCTCGCCGCTGATCTCTCCGCCCTTCCTGCTACCATCGCCTCAAGGATCGAGGCAGGAGGTCACCATGCCGTTCTCCATCGTTCGCAACGACATCGCGCGCGTGCGCGCCGACGTGCTCGTCAACGCCGCCA
>CALUJT010000279.1 GCA_944321005.1 uncultured Atopobiaceae bacterium
ACCGGGGCGGGCCGTGCCCTCCTTCCTTAACTGGACGCTATTCCGCTGTCAAAGTGCGCAAGAAATTGTACGTTACCAGTACAGACTGCGGAACGCTTTAAGCGAGAGGTTTAATTAGGAGAAGGGCGCGTTCGACGGGCGCTGCTCACCACTATTCGCTCGGTTCCGCCTGGACTTGGGCCCATCATCACGCATCTGGGCCCGCCTGAAAGGATGCCCGCCTTGAGCGCACGAAGACTGTCGAGAAGGGAGTCGCTTGCTGCGACGAGCTCGGATAATGCCTTTCCTTCGAGTTCGGTGACAAGTGATTCCGGGAGCTGCATCATGATTGGTTAGCTTTCTTGTTGTAGCGAGAAGAACTTGTTGCTGCCAGCTCCTGAGGGCGCAGGCGGGAGTCAGTGTGCCGCCAGCTACTCCTCGCTTGGAAGGAGGTAAAGCGCACCCGAGTCGGCGGCAATAGCCATAGGCCTCTCGCGGAGCGACGCGAGCGATTCGACGCCCTGCTGGAGCGGTAGCACCTCGGGCGAGCTCATCGTTCTGAGCCTCCCCAGCAGCGAGTCGGTGATACCCTCGTTGAACTTTCCAAGGTCCTCGCCAGCTCCGGCGAGTGCGTCATCGACCGGTGTTAGTTCTCCGATGGGCGTCATCGAGAGCAGCCCGCCGAGCGTCTTGCCCGCCTCGGAGATTCCGCCCAGTATCGCCGCGTCGAGAGAGGAGCGCGAGCTCGTCTCGACCGCTTCGTAGCACTCGGTGTAGAGCTCACGGTAGGCGACCCCGTGGGCAGAGATTCGCTCGGCGACGGAGCGCAGGTAGGCTGCGTCGGTGTTGCCGCTTAGCAGCGGCTCAAGGAACGATGCAAGGGCATTCGCATAGGTTGCTAGGCGGTATTCCGCGAGGTGGTCGACGAGCTCTCCCAACCTAGCTTCCACCGCAGCGCGGACTTCAATGGGGCCGCCGGCGAGCTTTCTCCTAACTTGGGCGCGCTGGAGTGTCACGGCGGCGTCCGCCTGCTTCCTTACCTCGAGTACCTGTGCGTGTGCGCTCTGGAGGAAGGTCACATTCCCCCAGTTGAAGCGATAGTCCCGTGCGATGTCCGCGAGGGCCTGAAGAGCTCCCCTGAGCTCAGCCTTGTCGCGCTGGCGAAGATACTCGAACATCTCCTCCTGCGTGCGCTGGATCGAGTCGAGCTTCTGTGTGATGACCATGAGGGCGGCGGCTATGGCGAGCGTTGCCGGGTCGAACGCAACGACGGGTGCCTGGGCGGCCTCGGCGACGTGGAGGCGCGCCTGGGCGAAACCCTTCTCGGGGTCTCGGTACGAGGCGAGGAGTCCCGTGCCGTCCTTGAATGCCTGGAGCACGGAGGGGGATAGGGGAGAGCCTGCGGCATCGGTCACCGTGAAGAGCACGGGCGCGGTAGCGGCGACGACGGCCGGCGCAATCGCCTCGGCGAGCGACGCAAGACCGGCGCCGAGCGCTGGGAGCTGGTCGAACGGGATGCGGAGGGCGTTGTTGTCCGCCTTGACTTCAATATCAGTGGGCACGAGCCCCAAAGCGAGCTCTCCCGGACGCTGAATCTGCTTGCCCTCTGACATTGCCCCGTCCTCTCACCAGCTGGCCGAGCCGATACAGTCATTCTACTCCCGAGAGATGAGGTCATAATTCAATGGATGGGGGGCAGATGACCTCTCTGCGTGTACGGGGTGGTTGGGCTTAACCCCTGCCTGCCTCGTGGCTCTGCTTGATCTTTTTGGCTTTGCTCCGATGGACGTCTACCTTCTCATTGTGAACCTCGTGACGTTTGCCCTGCTCATTTTCGACAAGCTCCGGGCGGAGCAGAGGCGGGTGGACAAGTGGATTCCCGGGGGCTCCCAGCCATAACTGTTCTTCAGCTGGCACTTTTGCTCTACCTGAGGCTCGGGGGAATCCTCTAGTCCTATCGCTAGGACAGAGCGGTGCTAATCCTCTGAACTAACCACGGGTCCATCAATCCACCTAACGGTATATTCCTCGCCCATGAGCTCGCCAACGTTCTTGACGTAGGACTCGAGCATGCTCTTTGCGCGCTCCCTTGCTTGGCTCTTAAGGGTGTCGTCCTGGTCTGCCGCCGCCCGCATTTCGCTCTGTGCGTTACCGAGTATCTCGGTTTTCTCCTCGGTAGTGAATCCAGTCATGAAGCCTGTCTCAATGACGGGGTCGGAAATCGAGCTCTCATTGACGTTTACGTCTAGAATCTCAGCTTGGGGGAGAGTGATGCTGACGACGTTGGATTGGTCGGGGCCGGAGATGCTCACCTGGGATACGTCAACACCCATCTCGACGATCCCGCTGTACTCAAACCAGATTTGCTTGTACCCACTTTCGAAAAACCAGGCAAATGGGCCGTTTGCCTGTTGCTCAGCGCGCGCGACATTGTGATAGTAGACCTCGAGGGTGGAGAGCTCGCAGATATATCCTGCGTTCGAGAAGCTCGGATCTGGCTTTGTCTCCTCAGGGGCACATCCGGGGAGGCAGAGCAGAAGTGTTGTGAGGCACGCTGCTGATGCAATTCTCTTCCAGGTTGCGCCGCTACTCCTCATTGGTGGCCTCCTCGGACGGCTGCGCGCTGCTGCTCTCAACGTCATTGGTGGAATCCTGGGAATCTTCTGGCCAGACGAGTTCGTAACCCTTGTTCTCAAGGAGCGGGAGCGTAAGCGCCTGTATGGCGCTTTCAAGGTTGATCTTTGCGGTACGGTAGATGTCTCCCTGGCTCTCAATTTCAGCGCGGGCGTCTTCCTTGCAGATGCTAATGATGTCCTTGAGCTCGAGGTTCGGGTTCCTTGGGATGTAGTCAAAAGACGATTCGTCAACACTCGGGTCGTAGATTGTAATCTCCGGAAGGACGGGGGTGACCGTCATTTCGTCATTGTCGATACTGAATGTAACGGCAGTGAGATCAATGCCCGCCCTAACCGTCGAGGCGTAGTAGATTCTCTGAGTGATGTTTCCGTTGTCGTCCTTGATTTCGGCGATTCCGTTGTAGACGTACTCTGCCGTAGAGAGCTTGCTGATGCTAACGACCTTCTCAAGCTCCGACGTCGAGAGATACTTTAGCCCCTCGCCGCTCCGCAGCATACCGGGAAGGGCGAGGATGCAAAACCCGATAAGAACGCCGACGCAGATGAGTACTCCCACCAGGCGCTTTGGGGTCAATAGTCCGGAGAGCGCCTCGTTACGCGCTTTGCGTCGGCGTGTCCGCTCATCCTTGCCCTTTGACTTACGCCTCTCACGCTCTAAGCGAGCCTCCGCCTCGCTCGCTTTCCTCCGAGCCTCATAGACCCTTTCCTCGCTGAGAGGGTCACGTTCTGTTGTCTTTGCCGAATTGACACCGTGCCCATCGGCTCGCGTATCGTTTTCCGACATCTGCATGTCGTCTCGCATCGTTGACCTCGCATTACGCTGTCTTAAGCGAACCTTAAATAAAAACTATAGCGCGCTTCTCGCGACTTGCCGAGCAGGTGTTGGGATTACGGCATCAAATCCAGTCGGAAATCTGCTCGGGCTCGCTCGCCCTCTCATTCTTCTCTCTGCAGTACTGGGCTTGCCCCAAGGCGTGACTGAAAAGATAATCAGAATTACGGCCGTCTGTGGCTCCGGGGGGATGAGTGGATATGCGACTCGAGAACGAGCAGCTTCACTATCGGGCAAGGTTTGAGGTCTTTCCCTACGACACTCAGAACCCAGCCATGCCCAAGATTCTGCAAATACTCTGGGATTGGCTCCGAAACAAGGAGAGGCGACGCAAAGACGGTGGAGTGCTCGGCATCCTCTCGGCGGCAGGAGCTCGTGACGCGTTCTTCGACGGGAGTCTCGAGACTAACTATTCCGGTGAGCTGAATGCCGAGAGTCAAACGAGGCTCGCAATCGATGCCTTCGCGTCTGAGAAGGATGGTCGAACCCTCTGGGCTATGGAGTATGACGAGCCTGACTCAAAGGTTTGGTTCAGGCACTGGCACACGCGTGTGGGGCTTTCGGGAAGTGGCTCGGGTTCCTGCTTGGTCAATGTGAGGATTACCTACTACACGCTTCCGGACTATGTTGGCAGTCCGGGTTTGGTCCCGTTTGCGAACGTTCCCAACTTTGTTAGGGAGATCGTTGAATTAGGTGCATATCAGTCATGTGTCGGCGAGACGGTCCTCAATCGCGAAGAGACCTACCTCACCAGCGATAACATCGACGATGAGTTCACGAGTAACCTCCTGAGCGAGCAGAGGGAACTCCCCCTCGTGCTCATGTGCACTGACGAGAGTGGGGCGACTCCTGTCTGGGACGCTACGGATCTTGCGAAGAAGCTCGTCGGCATGGCCAACGTCTATGTGGCCGATTGGCGAGACAACGAGGTGAGAGAGCGTTTCCGCGAGCTCTTCCCTAGAGACACTCCGGCATTTCTGTATAGATGCGGAGCGTCGATGCTTAGGATCTATCGCCCGGATATCGATCTCTCCGATTCCAGCGGCTGGCGTGCCCACGTTTTCTTTCCCAAGGAGCGCATCGACCATTACTGCCAGCGCGGGCAGAACGAGTTCGTTGACACTCTGAGCCGGGGTCTCGGGAGGAGTATCACGAAGGGTGAGTCTGACATTCTCGAGCCGGGCGACGTCGAGTGGGTACGGAGCAACAGAGCATCCGAGGAACTGTCGAGGCGCCTCGAGGAGATGAGGGCCAACAGTCTAGTTGGAAAGCCGGTGGAGGAGGCTGCCGGAACTGGTAAGGAGCGGATAGAGGCGCTGGAGAGGGAGCTGAGGGAGAGTCAGTGGTTCCTCCAAGAATACGAGAAGGATAACGCGACGCTCAGGGGAACGACCTTCAAGCTCAAGGCGGAGAACGACGAGCTCAACAGTGAGAACTCGGTTCTGAAGTATCGGCTTAGCTCTGCCGAGGATCGAGCGGATTCCCTCGAGGCGGAGATTGGCGAGATGAAGGGCGCGCTTGCGGCGATCAACGCGCTCGACCGCATGCCCTCGGGCCTCGTTGAGCTGCTTGACCTCGCAGTGAGCATCTGGCCCTCTCGGATTGTGATACTTGATGACGCTAAGTCGTCTGCGCGGTCGTTCAATGGAGACCTTAATGAGGAGTGGCAAATAATTAGAAGCGTCGCCACGGTGCTCTGGTCACTCTACTTTGATGACGATGTTATGTCCTGCGACGTGGCGAATGAGTATAGGGCCAGGTCGGGGTACGAGCTCGCCTTGACCGAAAAGAAGCTGACTAAGGCCGACTCGAAGAAGATGAGCGAGAGGCGTCGGTGGTACAAGGGCGCAGAGATTGACATCACACCTCATATCAAGGGGAGGGAGAAGAATCCCAAGTTTGCCTTCCGCCTCCATTATTACGTCGATAGAGATGGCAGAAGAATCGTCATTGGACATTGCGGGGCGCATCTCACTACCGCTGGAACACAGAAGCTAAACTGAGTGTCCAGCCTTAGATCAATCTGTTCTCTTGGCTTGCGTGCAGGGGATGCATGAGAAAACGCTAGCAGTCCCCTGACTCACTCCTTATTACAATTCGCTTTTCGAAACCTAGGGTACAGCGCTGAGATGGATGCTAACCGGCTATCTCTCTGTGAGACAAGCTTGACTGCAGGAACAAATCTATGTTGGCCGCTTTACTCATTCACGTGCGCTGCTCGAAGACGCAGTCGTTGTGGTAGTGAATGCAATCGAGGCTCGGCCAAGTTGACTCGTCGCTTCCCAGTAGGGAGATCTTCCTCCCTTCGAAAGCGTAGAGCCATTGGTCGTTCGTGGGCGTGTGCGGTACGTGCGAGGAGACCACGACGCGGTAGCGGTCGTCGAGCGTGACGAGGCCGCGGTCGAAGGCTCGGTCATGCAGCGCGTTCAGCAGGAGGCCGTTCGACGACATGAGTCGCTCGCTCGGCGTGGCCGCCGCCCATGGCTTGATGTGGCTCGCCGTGAGGAGGGCGGGAATGTCTATGCCCGAGAGGCAGCAGGTGCCGCCGTAGTTGGCAAGAAGCACGTTGCGGAATTAGTCCTGGTTGACGCGCGTGCGAACCCGCTCGACGCGTTCCAACCCGAGCTGCTTCTCCGTGGGTGGGCGAGAAGAACCGGGGCTCTCAATCTCGCCGTCGTAGGAGATTTGGATCCCGATTTGCTCGAGTTCCCATATCGCCTCGGACATGGTCTCGTCCGGGTTGGCAAGGTACTCGTTTATGACCTGTCGGTCCATACCAGCGGTGTTGGTGAAGCCGAGACCAGTTCGGTTTGGGTCGCACGCCTTGAGGTTGGCAATCTTGAAGCAGGCAGCAGACTCTGTGCGTCCGATCTCTCTGGCAAGAAGCTGGATCTCGGCATCGTTATCGTCCCAGTTCTTTCGGGAAAGGGAGGGCACAGGTAGAAGGCGAGCGCCATGAGGGTCTCTTGACGTGACCAGTTCCTGCGGGACATCGTTCCTCCTCTCATCTGCGCCTAGGATACCAGGTGCGGACGGCAACGCGTTTGTGTCTATCTCCTGCGCTCACTGTTGTCTGCTACCGTTTAGTTGTCCCTAATACTCTTCTAGGAGCCCACCATGATCTTCTCGGACGTCCAGCACGAGGCCCTTGCATTTCGCGACGAGCGCGACTGGCTGCAGTTTCACAACCCCAAAGACCTTGCCATCTCAATCGCGCTCGAGGCGGCGGAGCTCCTCGAGTGCTTTCAGTGGAGTGGTGCCGACCTTGATCCGTCTGATGCCAAGGAACGAATCCGTGAGGAGCTCGCCGACGTCATGATGTACTGCATCTATCTCGCAGACGTCGAGGGGATAGACATCCCGGTAGCGTTGCACGACAAGATCAAACGCAACGCCGAGCACTATCCCGCCGATAAGGCAATTGGTTCGGCCAAGAAGTACACGGAGCTTTAGGATCCGGCCTACAGCTCGCCTGCTTCCTGTGCCCTCAGCAACTCCGCCTGAAGCTCCGGGTCAACGGCAAACAGGTAGAGGCCGTGGACGCCACGCTTGAGAAGCACGCTCAGCTCGTTTCTGAGGTTCATCTCGGAATAGTCCAGCGTGCCGTTCCTTCTGTTCGTGGCCTGGGAGTTCTTGCTCGAGGAGGCGTCGAAGCAGATCTTGCCGTCGCGGAACTTCACGGATGGCCCGATGATGACGCCGGCGAAGTTGAGGTCAAACCCCTGGATCGTATAGGTCGAGCCAATCTCGTCGACGGTCTCGGGCTTCTCGGCCCAAGCCGTCTCCTCCTCCAGCTTTGAGGAGCTTGGGTGGACGAGGCAGTAGTTCCAGGGATGGCAAAATCTTGTCGAGTTGGCGGCGTCGGCGCCCTTCTCGAAGCCCTTGTCGTCTTCCTCGGAAAGCCCCATTCTCCACGTTCCGTCGTACTCTAGGTGCAGCTCAACGTTCCACATACCGTCAGGATCGAGCTCGTTTTTCGCCTTGTTCTTGTATGCCCAGTCGTAGGTGGCAAGGACGCGGGACAGTCCCTTGTCCTCCGCCTCGCTTGTCTTCTCCTTGATGGCCAAGAAAAGGTTGACGGGGGATGAGAAGACCTTGATCTCGTAGGCGTCGCGGACCTTCTTTTTTCCCTTCCATTCTGCATGATCGCGGGGAATGGCGCCGATGTGGCGTCCGGCGGCGAAGTCCTCGATCCACCTGATGACTTTGTCACTCGCGGAGATGCGCATCTGCTGCTTGAGGAGAATCGAGGAGCGGAGGAAATGCTCACCTGTCTTTAGTGTCGTATCCTCGCCCTCGTGCCAAGAGGAGTTGTCGGTGGGGGAGAGAAGTGTCGCAAGGTCGTCTGCGTCCCACTGCTGTGACGACTGGAGAATCTGAGCGGGATCAAACACCGCGACGGTCACCTTGGCGCGGCGCATGATGTCCAGCAACATGTTCTTGCCCTGATAGCCCTGATTGCCCTGGGTGAGCAGGAGGTGCGCCTCGTCGATGAGGACGATGTCGGCACGTCCATTGGGCTTGTTGATGTCGCGCTGGCCGCTAATCGGATTGCCCTCTTCGTCCAACTTGGGCTCGCTGAAGGACCTGATGAACGAGGTCGGCTTCTGGACGACTTCTCCTGTCTTCTTCTGGAGGCCGAGTTTCTTGGCGACTTGGTTGTAGACGTGGCGCTGCTCGTTGTGCTGGATGAGGACGTATGCGGTGACACCTTCTTCCTTGCTGTCCTCAGCCTCGTCATCATCGTCGATGACCTCTCCTTTGATGGTCACCTCCCGTGACAGCCGGTTGAAGAGATGGCTGATAAGAACCGTCTTGCCGGTGCCGGCGGCGCCTTGGACGAGGATAAGCTGGCCAAAGTCTCCGTCGACTAGGTGATCCTCGGCCGACTGCCTAGACAGGGCCGCCCTCGTCGCGGCAAGAATCTCCTCCTCGGCGGTATGCTGCTCCTTGGTGAGTTGGTGGAAGGGGGACGCCTTGAACAGCGCAGAGTCCCGGATGACGCTCTCCAGCGGGAAGAGCTCGGGGTTGCGCTTGTGGAGCGCCTTCCAGGTCTTTGAGAAGATGTCTTCGAACTCGTATTGGGGGTAGTAGCTGCCCTGAGCGTTCGCACGCCTGTTGTTGAGCTGCTTGACTGCGTCGACGCCGAGAAGGTACTGCATCATACGGTTCTCGACGTCGAGCGTCAGGGACTTGTTGAAGTGGGCGTTTCCGATGATGTACTGTCGGACGGACTCGGGATCGCTCTCCGCCTGTGCGGCGAGCTCGCGCCAGTCTTCGCGGGACTTGGCATCCGGCCCAAAGTGTTGATAGGTTCTCGAGACAATGTCGTTGGTCTCACCGACGTAGGCTAGGTACTCGTTTCTGTGGCCGCGTCGGTTCTCGTCCCGTGAGTAGATGACGTAGACGGTGGGGTAGTCAAAGATGAATTCAAAATCCTTGAACCGGGGGTGAGCCTGTTTGAAGGCATCCCTGCTGAAGTTCCAGCATTCAACCTCGGTGATGACGGGTGCTGGGATGCGGTTTCTGAGACGGCTCACGGACGATCCAATCGTTGGGGTATATGGCACAAGTATAGGTGGGTATCGCCGACCTGTGATTGTTGGAGGGGGTCATTATGTTGCCGTTTTTGGTCCCACTAGAAGATGAGCCGGTGAGTCATTGGATGAACTTAAGGATTGACCAGGCGGGCTCGTAGCTTGTTGGGCTGATTTGATAAACGCCGAAGTCATAGATCAACTGATTGTTGGGAGGTGGCCCGCGCGAGGAGACCTTCGTGTGACATCGGCCGCCGCGCTCGATGCGCCCGTCATCGAATGCACGATCTTGGAAGGCGCGAAACTGCATTCCATTGAACGCGTCCGATTTTCTATAACTTATAGTGCGTGATTACTGTGACGGCTTCGGCTCTCTGTGAGAAAATGAATGTTAGCGGGACAAGGAGGTCTATGAAGCATTGGGAGATATGTAACGACGAGCTAGTTCTAGTTGCCGACACCGGCTTTGTTAAGCATGTCTCATCGTCGTTTGTATATAACGCTATGGGCGTCGGCTCTGGCTCTGCTCAAGATGCTCCCGATCCGCGTGGCGATCTCCCCGACCTTCACTTTTCTAAACGAGGCCTCTCTATTTCCTTTAGCGCCTCGTTCCACGATGGAAAGTTCAGCCTCCTTCCAAAGGCTTCCAAACTCGGAAAACCCGTACCACTCGGTAAGCTTCCAATCCCGCTTCCTGATCATGTTGTCGCAGATGGCGTTTGGTACTTCATCAATGATAACGTCGCTCGTTTGAACGAGATCCTCGCAGCTACGGGGGTAAGTAGTTTTGGCCCCATCTCCCTCGTGCAATATCTTCAGCTCGTTTCGATGGACCATGCGGGGGAATGTGTCTCCATCAACGACGATCTTGTTGACGTCGCCAAGCGTAGCTCCTCGTTTTCCGACTTGGCCGTTCCGCCGCTCCTCAATGCCAAGCTATATCCCTATCAGCTTATTGGATATGGGTGGCTTAAATTCATGGCCGAACAAGCCGATGGCTGCGTGCTTGGAGATGAGATGGGTCTGGGCAAGACCCTTCAGGTGATTGCCCTACTGCTTGCGAGGCATGATGAGGGGCGTCGGACCTCTCTAGTCATTGCGCCTGTTTCACTACTGGAAAACTGGCGGCGCGAGTTTGCACGGTTTGCGCCGACGCTAGATGTTTTTATCCATCATGGCTCAGATAGGCCCGGGTGGGTTAAGACGCTCGAGACCCATGATGTGGTGGTTATGTCTTATGGTACTGCCATTAGCGATTTGGGCATGCTTGCTATGGGTAATTGGGACGTGCTAGTCCTCGATGAGGCGCAGGCGATTAAAAACCCCGACTCTCGACGCAGCATTTCTATCAAAAGGATTTCCAGGGCGTTCGGCATCGCGGTATCCGGAACCCCCTTCGAAAATCATATCCTAGATGTTTGGGCGTTGTTTAACTTCGTGGAGCCGCCCCTTCTGGGGGATCGCGATGGGTTTACTGCTGAATATCCCGACAATTTGGAGGGGGCTGCGAAGCTCGAGGGGAGCATATCGCCGTTTATCCTTCGGCGCACCGTCTCTGAGGTTGCTGACGATTTGCCGCAGAAAATGGTTATCAATGTGCCACTTACGCTGCTGGACTCCGAGGCAGAGGCTTACGAGGAAATCAGACGGCTGGTTGTTGAGGAGGCCGGAGGGGCCGGAGCCACTCTTGCTTCGCTTACCCGGCTCAGGATGTTCTGCACCCATCCCTTCGTTCTCGACGATTCGTTTGGCGTCGGGGGGAATGCTCTGCCGGCCAACCCAATCTCCGTCTCCTCGAAATATGGCTACCTCTGCACGCTTCTCGAAGAGATTATCTTGCGCGGCGAGAAGGCTCTTATGTTCACATCTTATCGGAAGATGCTCGCGCTTTTGAGCCGTGATCTTCCCTCTCGTTTCGGCGTGAGCGTCTTCGAGATTGACGGCTCAACTGACCCGAAGTTGAGGCAGTCGATCGTTGACGAGTTCTCCGCCCAAGAGCAGCCTTCCGTTCTTGTTCTAAATCCCACGGCCGCTGGTACTGGCCTGAACATCACTGCTGCCTGCAATGTCATTCATTACAATCTTGAATGGAATCCGGCGAAAGAAGATCAGGCTACAGCTCGCGCATATCGACGTGGCCAAGAAAGGCCCGTTAGGGTGTATCGACTTTTCTATGTCGGAACAGTCGAGGAGTCAATTAAGGAGCGGATGGACCTCAAGCGGGAAATGGCCGGTAAGGCTATCGTTGGTACGGACGGGGATAGTGCAGATCGTGAAGCTATCATCCGCGCGCTCTCCCTCTCCCCCGTAAGGAGCCAAGAACAATGACAAGTTGCCCTAAATCAATCGCCAAAGTTCTGAGTCCAAACGACACCGGTAGCAGCGGTAGCCATCAGGCGGGTATATTGATTCCAAGAAAGACTGACATCCTTTCGTTTTTCCCGGAGTTGAGCCACAGCACCAAGAACCCTAGAACGCAGATTCCTTTTGTCGATAGCCGTGGTATGCGATGGACCTTCACGTTCATCTACTACAACAACAAGTTCTTTGACCCCTCAGGGACGAGGAACGAATACCGTCTGACCGGGATGACGAGATTCCTGCGCGAGCGCGGAGCAGAGCCTGGCGACAAGCTTGTCTTCAGGCGCGATGAGAACGATTGCTATAGCGTTGAATTGGAGCGTCAGAGGAAGTTGGTCAGTAACCGGTCCATTGATTCAGTTGGCAGGGTACACATCTCCATCTGCCCTACAAACTCTTGGAAGATTGTTGAGATCTGAGCAACGATAGGAGGAGCGTCATGTCGGAGTTCGATTCATCAGCTAAGACCATTTCCAACCCGCCTGATCCTGCACGAATCATGGACGGCCTCAGGGATACTGGTTATGACTTCAACACCGCCGTCTCAGATATAATTGATAATTCTATTGCTGCAGACGCTAGCGAGATATACGTCCGCGTAGAAGCTGATCCCAATATGAACGTCACTGTCACGATCTCCGACAACGGGATTGGGATGGATTACGACGGTCTGAAGAATGCTATGAAATACGGTTCCGATAAGCGCCCCGACGCCAAGAGCCTCGGCAAGTTCGGCCTCGGTCTCAAGACTGCCTCCACTGCGTTCTGCAAGAAGCTCTCCGTCGTCTCACGCCCTGCAGCGGGTGCCGAAACGCTCAAGGTCTGCTGGGACCTTGATTTCATCAGCAGAAGGAACGACTGGTCGCTTCTGGTCCCTGAGGTTACTGAGGATGATCTTGAACTGCTTGATCAGGCGGCAAAAGGTGCCTCTGGCACGGTCGTGATTTGGGAGAACATAGATCGGCTCTTCAGTCGCTCGTACAGTACTCAAGCTTATGCTCGTAAAGTATTTAATAAAATTATATCCGGTCTGCGTGATCATATCGAGCTGGTTTATCAGCGCTTTTTGGATAGGCGGTTCGAAGACGTGCAGAACGTTAGAATTTGGCTTAACGATGAAGAGGTGAGGCCCTTCGATCCCTTCTGCACGGATGAAGACAAGACGGCGCTACTCCAAGATGGGGTTCTCGATATCGAGGGGACGAACGTCTCTCTAGTCGTCAAGGCATATCTGCTTCCCCGGAAAGACGAATTCTCAACAAAAGAGGCAGCAGCAAGGTCTAGGCTCGGTAACGACACTCAAGGGTTTTATGTCTATCGCGAGAACCGCCTCATCTACTTTGGTAACTGGATGGGCATGTTCAAGAACGAGCCTCACTTCTCGTTGCTCAGGGTTGAGGTCTCATTCGATCATCTTGCTGACGACTATCTGAATGTCGACATCAAGAAATCCAGGATTATCTTCAATCAGTCGATTTACGATACTCTCCAAAATGAGTTCCTTCCTGCACCGCGTCGCCAAGCGGAGCAGCGTTACAGGCAGGGGACCATTGCCGCCGTGAACAAAACGGGCAAGACGCCGCACGATGCGGCCAACAAAACGATCGAGAGCAAGGCCCCTCATGCAGAGTCTTCCAAGACGACGATTCTTGATGAGTCCAGCAATCAGGTCAGGGTTGATAACAAGAACGGCTCTGTCGTGACACGAATCAAAATCAGGGGCAGCGAGGATGGAGCGATGAGGGTTATTCCCGTCGAATCTATCGAGTACAACGCTCTCTGGAATCCAGTCATTGCCGATGGCAAGCACGCAGTTGAACTCAACATGAGCCACCCGTATTACCAGAAGGTCTACTATCCGCTGCTCGGCAGGCCAACCTCCATTACTGGTCTCGACGCCCTCTTTTGGTCGCTTGCGGAGGCTGAACTCGGCTCCTTTACCCAAGATTCGAAGGAGTTCTTCGAGGATATGCGCTTGGGTACCTCGAGGAATCTCAGCAAGCTCATAGCAGACCTGCCAGATCCCGACATTTCCGATGAGGACCCCGAGGCTTAAAAATGCCTTCGCCGCTTGAGATAAAACTAGCCGAATATCTTTACGACGCTTTCCGAGTCGAATTCGACGCAAAGATTAGTCGCACCGATGAAGGCATCTCCATTGCTGCGCGGCCCTCATCGACCGCTCGAGATCGCATGTGGATGGAGTGCTTCTTTCATAACTCGATTCGACTTGGCATTCGTGCTATACCGGAGTCAGCTAGCGCTCCATTCTTTGAAACCATGGCCGGCTCCGATCTGAAGCACCGGATGCGCTGCTCTGAAGATATCCTTAAGTTGCTGGAAGATGTGCATGATCTCCACTTTATGGTCGGCGAGGTCGATCTCTGCGAGACTCCTGTAACCGACTGGCCGGATCCTTGGCCCAGCCTTCTCTTCGATGTTGTGGTCTGGCCCGTGCCGCCCCTCGAGGGCTTTGATGCTTTGGTGGAATACAGTTTTGATTGGTTGCGCAAGGCTTTCGTTCCTTTTTTCGACCTTCTAGATATCGAGTTCGAAGTTCTAGGTTTTGCGGAAGGGGAATGCCAGCGTTCGCTCGTCAACAAGTACGAGCGTGACGAGAGGAACAGGAAGCTATGTATTGAAGCGAGGGGGTGCCGCTGTGCAATCTGCGGATTTGATTTCGAAAAGAGCTATGGCGAATTAGGGAAAGGGTTCATCCACGTCCATCATATTGTTCCCGTTTCAAAGATCGGGCCGAACTATATCATCGATCCTGTCAAGGATCTAGTCCCCGTTTGCCCCAACTGCCACGCGATGCTTCATAGGGTCGATCCGCCGATGGACCCCGATGTGCTTTTGAAAATCATTGGCGACAATCGGTAGAAGTTTTGCCTCTTTGGTTCATCCGTGAGGGGAATCTGTCGACGAGATGCCCTTTATCTCTTTCTCGCGCTCGTCCGCTGTAGCATTTTTTGTCCGGTCGATGGCATATCATGTCTATCTGTTGTTAACGCGGAAAAGGAAGCCATGCCCGACTACACCTTCATAGACCTATTCGCGGGAATCGGCGGCCTGCGGCTCGCGATGGAGTCCGCCGACGCCTGCTGCGTATACTCGAGCGAATGGAACAAGTTCAGCAGGCAGACCTACGAGGCAAACTTCGGAGAGGTGCCCGACGGCGACATCACGCAAGTACCAGCCGACGAGGTTCCCGACCACGACGTACTCGTCGGGGGCTTTCCATGTCAGCCGTTCTCGGTTGCGGGCGTCTCGAAGAAGCGTAGCCTCGGTCGCGCGACGGGCTTCGAGGACGAGACGCAGGGGACGCTCTTCTTTGATGTGTGCCGCATACTCGACGCAAAGAGGCCCAAGGCTTTCTTCCTCGAGAATGTAAAGAACCTCACGAGCCATGACCACGGCCGCACGTTCGAGGTCATCGAGCAGTCCCTCGACTCGCTCGATTACGATGTCTTCTACCGAGTGCTCGACGCTCAGGACTATGTGCCCCAGCACCGGGAGAGAATCGTCATCATTGGCTTCGACCGCAGGCGCTACGGCAATGGCCCAGAGTTCTCCTTCGACCTTCCCAAGCCGGAGATAAAGCCCGTGCTCGCTGACATTCTCGAGCACGATGTCCCCGAGAAGTACACGCTCTCGGACAAGCTGTGGGCGTACCTGCAAGCCTATGCTGCCAAGCACCGTGCCGCCGGGAACGGCTTCGGATACGGACTCGCTCGCCCCGACGGCGTCGCCAGAACGCTCTCGGCCCGCTATCACAAGGACGGCTCGGAGATTCTCATCCCCCAGGATGGAAGGAACCCGCGCCGCCTGACCCCTCGCGAGTGCGCGCGGCTGCAGGGGTTCCCGGACAGTTTTGTCATTCCGGTTTCCGACACTCAGGCCTACCGCCAGTTTGGCAACTCCGTCGCCGTGCCCCTCATGAGCGAGGTGGCGAAGGAGCTCGTCGCCGAGCTGAGGAGGCTGGACGAGGGAGATGGGCATGGAGATTGATCTTGCCGCCAAGGCGATAGAGACGACTCAGTCCGGGTTCGAGACCTACTTCAAGTTCCTCTCCGCAAACGACTCAGGCGCGACCGGCGCCCACCAGTCGGGGATTCTCCTGAGCAACCGGGCAATGCCGATGATATTCGGCGACCGCCCGACGGAGCACGTCGCCAAGCGCGAGAACATGCGCATAACCTGGCAGGATGACGTGGTCACCTACAGTACCTTCACGTGGTACGAGAGTAAGGGCGAGCTCAGGCTCACCCGACTCGGGCGCGGCTTTCCCTATCTCAATCCCGACTTTACCGGTGCCCTGTTCGTCTTCACCCGCGTGGCGGAGGGCGAGTACGAGGCCTTCCTTCTCAACAGCGAAGACGAGATCGACCGCTACCTCGCCGCCTTCTCGCTCGGCCCGCAGGATGCAGGGCAGATGTTCGACCCCCTCGCCGGCCCGAAGAGTCACGAGGACGCCGAGGAGGCGGCAATCAGGGCCTTCGTCAGATACCTGGGCATCGGGGCAAACTCGGATTTCCCGCTCTCCGAGACGATCTCCGGCAAGGCGCGCGAGATCCAAAATGCCGTCCATGACCGCCGAGACCTCATCGTAGAGAACCCCGACCTCAAGGTCATCGAGTACACGCGCGTTGAGTATGCGATCTTCCGCGAGGTTGAGGCTCAGATGTACGGCCCCATCATCAGCAGGGGCTTCGACACAGTGGAGCAGTTCGTCTCCGTCGCCAACACCGTCCTCAATCGCAGGAAGAGCCGTGCGGGCAAGAGCCTTGAGCATCATCTCGCATCTATCTTCCACGACAACAGTCTCCCCTTCGAAGAGCAGGTGGTAACCGAGGGAAACAAGAAGCCCGACTTTGTTTTTCCTTCGGGGGCGGCATATCATGACCCGTCGTACTCGGCGGACAAACTCGTTGTTCTTGCGGCGAAAACGACTTGTAAAGACCGCTGGCGCCAGATAATCACGGAGGCCGACAGGATGAGGGATCGGACTCACTTCCTCATGACGCTTCAGCAGGGCAACACCCCACGTCAGCTTGAGGAGATGCGGGCGGCGAACGTGAAGCTCGTCGTTCCGAAGCCCTACATCAAGGCGTATCCACCTGAATTTCAAGACGAAATATGGCCGCTCAAGCAGTTCATCGAGTATGCCAAGGAAACCGTCTGCTCGCTCTAGAATTGTTCCCCTCCTATTCGGGCTGCGATGAAAGACCCAAATCACTTCGATTGGCAAGATTAACAAAGTCTGAGTCTAGCCACATGCTCGACTTACCTAGGCTGAGCACGAGCGGCATGCGGCCGTGGATGGGCACCACACTGGCGTTCGGCTTAGTGGTGACGATTGAGAATTGGCCGCCTTCGCGCATGGCGGCGAGCGGGAACCCCCTTGCCCCGGGGCGTCGGAATAGGTGCTGGTGGAGAACCGACCTGCCGGTTCTCTCGCTGTCTGTGTCAACGATAATTTGCCCTGATTCACAATCCGTTTGGGACACCTTCACGACGGGGAAATCCCCAGCTTCACGATTCCGCTACGACGACCGCATCAGTGCGTGTCGGAGCCTGTAGCTTTCGCCCTCG
>CALUJT010000280.1 GCA_944321005.1 uncultured Atopobiaceae bacterium
GAGCAGGGCATCATGACCGGCTACGAGGACGGGACCTTCGGCCCCGCGGACCCCGTCACCCGCGAGCAGCTGGCGACCGTGCTCTGGCGCTCCGCCGGCTCGCCCGAGGCCGACCAGGAGCTCGGCTTCGGGGACGCGGGCGAGGTGTCCGCCTTCGCCCGGGAGGCGGTCGAGTGGGCCGTCTCCGAGGGCGTGCTCTCCGGCTACGAGGACGGCTCCGGGGACCTCGGCCCGACCGACCCCCTCGAGCGCTCCCAGTGCGCGACCATGTTCATGAGGCTCGCCGCGGAGTAGCCCCCGCGTCCTGATCTGGCACCCGGCGGGGCCGCGGGGGACACACCCCCGCGGCCCCGCCGTTCTTCTCGCCACGAGACTTGCCCCGTCCAGAGCCAGCGTACTGCACGGTAGCAAGCTAATGTGGCATGTCGCGCATCCGCTCGCAGCCCTTTTACTACTCCCTGTCGCAGAAATGATTGACGGCCGGGGGGGGGGTTCTCCTAAGCTGACCACACGTGCGTGCGGGGCTGTTCTCGCCGCGTGTTTACGAGGTCTGCCGTTCCTCTGACTTATGAAGATTGGGGCCAGATGATTCAGGTGAATTGTGCGGGGAAACGCTTTGCGGCTCATGCGACACACGCGCTCGCATGCCTTCTGATCCTTATGGCTTCGTGGTGCTGCGTGCCCTCAACAGCGCACGCGACGGAGACGGCCCCCTCCCAGTCAGAGGGGATCATGACCGAGAACAACTTCCGGTACGTGATGAACGATGGGGGCGGGGCAACAGTCATCGAGCTCGAAGATGATTCCGTAACTACCCTGGTTGTTCCGGAGACGCTCGGAGGGGTGAGCGTCACCGCGATTGGGGACCAGGCGTTCCAGGGCGGCAAGTTCACTTCCGTCTCTTTGCCCGATTCGATTACTTCGATCGGAGATTATGCTTTCAGCTCCTGCGGAGAACTCACTGGCATCGTCCTGCCCTCTTCGCTTCAGAGTATTGGCGAATACACTTTCGCATTTTGCGACGCGCTCGAGTCCATCTCCATTCCGCAGGGGGTGGACACCGTCTCCGAGAACGCCTTTGCTGACTGTAATGCCCTCTCTGTGGTTGAACTGGCGGAGGGCGTGAGGGTAATTGGCGACTTTGCTTTTTATTCCTGCCCGAGCTTGTCCGCCATCAATTTGCCCACTTCGCTAGAAACGATAGGGTTGGGAGCGTTTCTCAATGACACTGCCCTTGTCAGTATCGATGTCCCGCAGGGCGTCACTGAGGTTGATGGCAGCGCATTCAAGGGCTGCAGCTCTCTGCAGCGCATCTCCCTCCCCGCAAGCATCACCGAGATAGGCATTAGCGCCTTTGACGGGATTTCCAATGCCAGCACGATTACCGTCCAGACTCGCTCCCAGATGAAAACGCTGACAGAAAGCACCTTCTACCTCGATCCCGAGCGTACGACGGTGGTCTACGAGGAGGGGTACCCGCTTGCAGTGAGCTCGGTGTCTCTGAGCCAGACGTCGCTCACCCTGGATCGCTTTGATAGGGCGAACATCACCGCCACGGTCTCCCCGGCTGCCGCCTCCGACGCCGAGGTCACGTGGACGAGCTCGGATTCGTCTGTCGCAACGGTCGATGACAGGGGTCGCGTGTACGCATCTGGATACGGCTCGGCGACCATCACCGCGGAGGTCGAGGGCGTCTCCGCAACGTGTACGGTGGTGGTGAAGAGCAGCAGCGTGGAGCAGGTGACCCTCTACGGAGGCGAGCACGAGTTCTTCCTCAGGGCCTCGGGAATCTCCGGAACGGTGAGCTGGGAGGTCTCTGACCCCGCGGTGCTCAAGATCACCAACCATGGAATCAAGATCCAGTCGGGGTCTGAGGGGTTCGGCACATACTACTTCGTTGCCGTTGAGCCTCTTTCACTGGGGACCGCAACGCTTTCCGCATATGTTAACGGCCGCGTCGTCTCTACCCTTGACGTCGAGGTCGTCCCCGGCGGCGAGACCGAGATAGACGATGCAAAGATTACTGGCATCGAGGCAAAGTACGAGCTTGTTGAGGGCGGCGTCAGGCCCGTACCCGTGGTGACGCTCGACGGGGCGAAGCTCGAAGAGGGCGTCGACTACGTGGTGGAGTACCGCAACAACGCATCCGCTGGCGTGGCGACACTCGTCGTGAGGGGCATCGGGCGCTATACGGGTTCGAAGTCCGTCAGTTTCGAGATCGTGGAGCGGCTGCGCGACGTCTCCGAGGCTCTCGTTTCCGGCGTTGACGAGGAGTACGAGCTGACAGAGGGCGGAGTCTATCCTGAGCCGATCGTGACGCTCAGCGAGCGCGAGCTTGTCCGCAACGTCGACTACTATCTCAGCTTCCGCAACAACCACGACGTGGGCATGGGCTCCATCGAGATCGTGGGCATAGGCGAGTATACGGGCACGCAGACCGTGACGTTCCGGATCTTCATGCCCGAGAGCGACTACGATGACGTCAGCTTTGGCGAGTGGTTCTTCGACGCCGTCAGGTGGGCACGCGACGAGTCCCTCATGACAGGCTACGGCGACGGATCGTTTGGGCCGAACGACGCAATCTCCCGCGCTCAGCTTGCCCAGGTGCTATGGAACCGTGCGGGGAGGCCCGAGACGGACTATGCGGGCGCGAGTAAGTTTGTCGATTGCTCTCCGTCAGATTTCTATGCGAGCGCCGTTTCATGGTGCTCTTCGAACGGGTACATGACGGGATACGACGAGACCCACTTCGGCCCCGTCAACGACATGACCCGCGAGCAGCTAGCTACGGTGCTTTGGCGCATGGAGGGCTCGCCGGTCGCGAGCGGGGACCTCTCGGCCTTCCCCGATGCCGACGGAGTCTCCGAGTTTGCCAGGGAGGCCATGCGCTGGGCGGTCCAGGTGGGTGCGATCTCCGGGCAGGGGAGCACGGGCGAGCTTGACCCCCAGGGTACGCTCACGCGCGCCCAGACCGCGATGATCTTCATGCGCCTCTACGCGTAGGTGCCTCGCGGCGTCGCTTGGGAGGCTGTGTACGGCGGGGTCGGCAGCGGTGCCGGCCCCGCCGTTCTTCTGGGCGTGCCGAGCGGTGACAGGTGGCCTTCGCCTCCTTGCGAGAAGAGCGAGCCCTCCCTCAATAGCCTGGGCGACGGATGCCGGAATGGCGCGAAGTCCTTTCTCCGCGTTACCGGCTGCCGGCGAGCCTTATGGGCTATCGCGAGGGAGGTAGAAACATAACAGCCGCTCACGGCCCGTTTACCAACCCCTAACACCTGAAACATTGACGGGGGGGGGGGATGCTCCTAAGCTGGCGCCAAGGATTGGCGTCGAGCTTGTAGTTCGGTCGGGTTCTTGAGAGAGCCGACGGCAGAAGGAGTCTCACTATGTTCAATGTTGAGGGAAGAGCCATTGCCCGCTTGGCCGCGACCGCCGGTCTGGGTATCACGCTTGCTTTGGGGGTTGCTCCAAAAGCGGCTCTGGGAGAGGACGTCTCTTCGGATGCACCTCCGATTCTGCCGGCTGCGGCTGAAGAGTATGAGGCACTCGAGGCTGGCAACACGGATGGTGTTGCGAAGATAGGCGAAACCATATTCAAGACCCTTGAGGAAGCCTTTTCCGCGGCTTCGTCAGATGGGACATTATCTGAAATAACGCTTATCGCTGATGCGAGAATCGATTCGGCTACAATTATATCTAAAGAAAAAAATATAGACTTAAATCTAAATGGAAATGAGATAATTTTCAATAAGAGAGTAATACTGAGAGGCAGCCTGACCGTCCGGGATACCTCTGCGGATGAGAGTGGTAGGATTAGCGGCGCCGGTTCACTCGTGAGCATTAGTGGGGCAAATGCAAAGCTCTCTCTCGTAAGTGGGACGCTCGCTACGTCGGGTCCCAATGCGGTGACGGTTAGTGCTGCGGGAGCGTCGTTCGATGTGACGGGCGGTATTGTCGAAGCAAAGACAAACGCGGTGTATCTATCTGTTGGCTCCGCAACTATAACGGGCGGCATCCTGAACGGGGATGTCAAGGTCGATAATGTTGCTCCATCGACCCCGTCGCTGCGTATAGGGTCGGACGGAAACGTTAGCTCCCCTCAGATAAACGGTCGAGTAGTGTCCGGCCTCAGCGGGGCTACAATCAGTTTAGTTAGTGGTGTCATTGAGGGAGTTGAAGGCATGCTCCCCGAAAACACCGTGTTGGGTAGCGTCTTTATGTCAGACGTCTCCGATTCGCTTCACCCCAGCATGAACAAGGGTTGCTCCGAGAAGGATGGTATCTGGATTGTGGGTGACCTGACCGAGTCCAATGCGGGCCTCAAGGTGACGCACTCCGATGGCGCCTCGACTCTGTATGCTTCGCTTGCCTCCTTTATTGAGGACGGGAGTCACCTATCAGATGGGGATGTCTTGGTGCTGCAGAAGGATGCGACAGGACCCATCGAGTTCGAGGCGTCCGGGTCCTACGTTCTTGACCTCAACAATCATACGCTCACCTCTGCAGAGCCTCAGACAGTTGTTGTCTCCGCGGCGGACGCCGAAGTAACCATAAGAAATGGCAGCATTGTCTCCACGTCGCCAGATGAGTCTGCCACGCTCGTCCTGGTTGCGTCGGAAAGTGGGAATGATAAAGTAAATGTAAACCTTGATGAAGTGAACCTCGAAATGAAGGGTTCGGGTGGAGCTGCCATCCAGGTCTATGGCATCAACGAGAATAACAACGTCGCGCTGACAGGATGCACTCTGACGGTTCCTGACTCTGTGATGGGGATTTACTATCCACCCGTGAGTGGGACGCTGTCTATTGTTGATTCGGCCATTACTGCTGGGACCGGCGTTGGAATTAAGGGAGGTACGGTCCGCATCTCCGGTACATCTACCATCAATGCGACCGGGGCCAAGGGCAACGCTAGCGCGACCGGTAGCGGGATTGCAGAGACGGGAGACGCCATCTACATAGAGGCCAGCTACGGTCGAGATATAACTCTAGACATCGAAGATGGAACGTTTGTCAGCTCAAATGGCAATGCCGTCAAGACGTATATTGCCAACGACTACCAGCATGATGCGGAAGTTTCGATTGCCGACGGTTCGTTCTCTGCTGCGTCGGGCAGCGATGCGATTGTCGTTGAGGTGGCGGAGGGTGGGACTCAGACAGCTGCTAAGACAAGCGTCTCCGGAGGTTCGTTCTCCTCTCCGGTGAACAAGAATTATTGCGCAGAAGGCTTCAAGCCGGTCGCCACGCCAAATGCTTCAGGTGACTATGTTGTTGCCAAGGCGCAAGATGTCGTAAGGGTTGGCGAGAATACGTACGACTCCATTGCTGAGGCCCTGGAAAACGCTTCGGGAAATGTCGAGCTCGTTCTTCTCGCTGACGTTTACGAGAACGTTGCTATCTCAGAGAACGTGAGCGTTACGATCGATCTCGCGGGCTATACCCTCACCAACGTTGAGGGCTCCCATACCGTTACCGTCAAGAAGGGCGCCTCGCTCACCGTCCGCGACTCCTCGGATGGAGGAACGGGCGTTATTGACAACGTTACGCATGCTAAGGGAGCCCTCGTGAACTACGGGACCGTGGTTGTCGAAGGGGGAACGCTCACACGATCCAAGGAGGCCTCTACGGGACCCTCGGATAACGGGGAAAACAGCTGGTATGTTATTGACAACCAGGGAACCATGACGTTCAACGGCGGTACGGTCGAGAACGAAGGCTACTTTAGCTCCCTCATTAGAAATCTCAACGGAACCCTCTTCATCACCGACGGGGAGTTCTCAAACCACTTCATTGCCATCAAGAACGATGACGGCGGAAAGGTCGAGATTAAGGGCGGGAGCATTGTTTCCGACGATCAGGCTATTCAGAATTGGGGGACGGCGACCATATCCGGCGGAACCCTTACGGGGGACGTTGATGCGTGGTCGTATGTGACCGACAACCCCACCAGCGGATTTGTCGCCAAGACGCAAATCGAGGACGGTGCGGTTATAAACGGAGACGTCTACTCGATTTCTTATGAGGGAGGCGCGAAGTCCTCGGTTTCCGTTACTGGTGGACAGATTAACGGGGCGATTGGAACAGCCAACTACAACGGGGGGATTGTTATCGATTCGACCCCTCAGGACTCTTCTGATCTTGCAGTCTCTGGCGGTACGTTCTCCGAGAGCCCGAGGGATTATCTTGATGATTCCTGTGTTGCGAAGGTGGAGGCGAACTCCTTCACCGTCATGGACCGTGGAGATCTGCCCGCGGGAACGTATCTGACTCCCGAGGGTGCTGAGGAGCTCACACCCGACGAGTTCCAGCCGGGTCTCAGCATC
>CALUJT010000281.1 GCA_944321005.1 uncultured Atopobiaceae bacterium
TGGTGACATAGACAAAGCTGATGAGGTTGTTTAAAAAGTCGGTCGCGACGATCAGCATCGTGTATTTGATGACGTCGTCCGGCTCTTTGATGAGGGTGAAGATGCCGATCAGGTAGAGGAACCGGACGATGATCGTCTTCATCGTGATAAAGCGGTAGTTCTCCCCCGCCTCGTTCAGCCACTCGACCATGAAGACGTTGCAGAGCACCTTGAACCCCAGCACCAGGTAGATGCCCCGGGCCGCGCCGTCGACCGAAAAGAGGATGACGGCGGCGTAGAGGAGGGTCACGACGGTGTTGGTGCAGAAACCGAGGGAAAAGAGGCTGGAATAAAGGCGGCGCACCTTCTCCCGGTCGTCCCGGATGGCCGAGACCTCCCGGACGGCGTAGGTGTAGATGCCGAAGGTGCCGAAGATCAGGGCGAGGTCGACCCAGGTGGAGGCGTCGTTGAAGTAGCCATAGAGCTCCGGGTCGAACAGCCGCTGGATATAGGGGCCGACCAGGATCGGGACGATCAGCCGGAAAACCTTCAGGACAAAGTTATAGACCGAATTGAGGGTGATCGAGCGCTGCTGCATCAGTCTTCCCCTTTCTCGCCGGGATGGTAGGCTTGGTCGAAGGAGAGGCGGTAGAGCTTGTGGCGGCTGACCTGCTCTTCCGGCGGCGGCGGGGTCATATAGTCGCCGTAGCAGACGGTGAGGCATTTGTCCGCGTCCGCCGGAATCGGGAAGGAATAATTGTCGAAGGGGACGTACCGCGGGGTGCCGAGCCATTCCCGCTTGAAGTCGTAGCGGGCCGAGTGGGTGAAGGAGGCGATGTCGGAGCACATCGTCGGGTCCTTTTTGAGGTGCGGGAAGACGTGTTTGTACCAGAAACGAAAGAGCTTCTCCCCCGCGAAGAGGCGGTTGGTCAGACGGTAGACGATCTTCTGTTTCCCTTCCGGGAGGTAGCGGCGGGAGGCGTTATAGTCAAACATCGTAATGTACTCGGTCAGCGTCCGGAGGAATTTGTTCTGCACATAGTCGTCCAGCACGAAAATGTCGACGAAAAGCCCGTGGTGCATCTCAAGGCCTTTGATCTGCGGCTCGACAAAGGCGGTGTTGTCCTTGCGGATCTTGGTGATTTTAATATTATACCCGGGGTCGGTGCGGGTATCCTGCCAGAAATACCCCTCGACCGGGTGGGCCAGCCAGTAGGCCCGCAGCTTCTCAAAGTCCGGTCGGAAGAGGACGATGTCCGCGTCGTCGTCCCAGGGGATGAAGCCGTGGTGGCGGACCGCCCCCAGGGCGCTGCCGTAAAAGAGGTAGTAGTCCACCCCGCAGGCTTTCGCCTGCCGGTCGATTACCGACAGGATCTCCTCGACCGTCTGCTGGACGCGGACCAGGGTCTGTTTGTCCACTGTAAGCACTCCTTCTAACTTCTAAATAAAAGCCGCCCCGTCGCCGGAGCGGCTGAAACTGCCGAAAAAGTCTTTTTTGAGTATGTTTTGGGTGCTGCGCACGCTTCGTTATCAGTGGCAAAGCTGTGGTCAGCTTCGGAAGTACGGTAGGTGAGCGCCTGGGAAGGGGCTCTGCCCCTTCCAGTCCCGCAAACCCTTTAAAAAGGGTTTGATCCTAAACTTTATTTGCCAAACGCCGTTCCCGCGAGACAGTGCCCAGCAGTCAGGACGCTCCGGCCCCGCGGGGCGGAAATATAAACCCCGTGTAAAATTCCGGAAAAGCCCTTTTCCTTGCGAAAAGAGTGTGCTATAATATCCTGTTGGAAGAAACTGTCGGAAGGAGGGGGAAGGATGAAGCTGAATACCCTGGGGATCGCCCACCAGTTCCTCGCGGCCCGGGTGCCGGAAGGGGGGCTGTGCATCGACGGGACGATGGGCAGGGGGAAGGACACCGCCTTCCTCTGCCAGCTGGTCGGCCCGGAAGGGAAGGTCATCGCCTTCGACATCCAGGAGGAGGCGCTTGCCTCCACCGACGCCCTCCTCCGGGAAAAGGGGCTGCGGGAAAGGGCGGAGCTGCGGCTGGAGAGCCATACCGAAATGGACCAGTGCGCGGCGCCGGGGACGGTGGACGCGGTGGTCTTCAACTTCGGCTACCTGCCGGGGGGCGACCACAAGATCTTCACCCATCCCGACACCAGCATCCAGGCGATTGGAAAGGCGCTGGGCCTGCTAAAGGAGGGCGGCTGTGTCGCCGCCTGCATCTACCACGGGGGCGACACCGGGTATGAGGAGCGGGACGCGCTGCTAGAGTACCTTTCGGGCATCGACCCCAAACGGTACACCGTCATCGTCGCCGATTTCCGCAACCGGCCGGGCGACCCGCCGATCGCGGCGTTTATCCTCAAAGCGGTCTGAAAGGGGGAGGCCGGTGGCCGGGAAAAAGTTTTGGGAGAAGCTCTCCCCGCGGGCAAAACAGCGGCTGCGGGTTGCGGTATGGGTCGTGATCGGCATCGCCGTGCTGGCTTTGGCGCTCCTGCTCCTCCGGGGGGCGGAACTGCTCCACGACCTGTTCCGGGCGGGGCTCCGGGACGTGTACTATAACTGAACCTGTTCAAAAAGACGGAAAGGGGACGGCGATTTAAGATGGTCGCGACGATTGTGCTGATTGTAATCCTGCTGCTGGCGGGGCTGATTCTTTTCCTGGTGGCGCCGGGGAAACGGCGGGATACCGGGAAGTTTGAACGGAGGGCGTTCGCCCACCGCGGACTGCACGACAACCCGGGCGGCATCCCGGAAAACTCGCTGGCGGCCTTCCGGCGGGCGCGGGCCCACGGGTATGGGGTCGAGCTGGACGTCCAGCTTTCAAAGGACGGGCAGGTGGTCGTCTTCCACGACGACACCCTCGACCGGGTCTGCGGTGTGCCGGGACATCTGTATGAAAAGGATTACGCCGATCTTGCCCGGCTGCGGCTGCTGGGCACCGGGGAGCGGATCCCGCTCTTTTCGGAGGTGCTGGCGGCGCTGGACGGGATGCCGGTCATCTGCGAGATCAAGGTCCCCGCGGGGCAGGACGCGGGGCATATCTGCGAACTGGCGGCCCCGCTGATCGACGGGTATAAGGGGGACATCTGCGTCGAGTCCTTCGAC
>CALUJT010000282.1 GCA_944321005.1 uncultured Atopobiaceae bacterium
GGTTCGGAATAGTGTAGTGCTGGCGGTCTATCTCTTGTTTTCGGTTGCTTGCTTCCTTACCGTACATGAGCATTCTCCGCCGTCTTCTCAGGCATGATGAGAAGGCCGATGCCCGCAAAGATGAACGCAAGCCCGGCGATGAGACCGGCGGAGAACTGCCTGCGCACGGTCGCACGGTCATCCTCGGTATAGAAGTCCTCCACGTAGGGATGCGCCCTCTGGAACGCGGCGTGCTCCATGCCGGCGGGGACGAGAAACGCCAGGCCGGCCAAGATGCCCAGGAAAACGGTGATGACGAAGAGCCCGTCACGCGCGCCCACCGATGCCAGCTCGACGGCCCCCTCGAAGAAGAGGCCAATCGCGATTCCCAGGAGGATGAGCGCTATGCCCGTGGGGACCTTCCGCGCCAGCATGCGCCAGTGATCGTCGTAGCCACAGACGTCGGCGGGCGGGCCGGCGGGGACGGCCGCAGCGGGCTCGGGCGCGCGGGCAGTGAGGTCGCCCGTCACGAGGCCGTCGAGCGTACAGTCGAAAATCTGACAGATCTTGAGGAGCTTGTCCATCTCCGGCTGGCTCTTTTCCCATGACGCTCACGTTGCGCGTCATTGTGCCTATTCACATTATTCAACATAATTAAACACTTTCAATCATACAAGAACTATTTCAAACTACGTAATCTTCGAGGATACTCGTTCGAATCTTGCACTATCCACCGTTTACCGGCCTATTCATACCATCTATCCATCTCCATTCGTATAGCAAAGTGTTTACTTTTGTTGCTATGCTAGGCTGCGTTGTGCCCGGATGCTCTACGCATCTTTTTATATCCACCAAAATGAGCACGTGCTCATTTAGAAAGGAGGAGCCTCGTGGCATCTAAAGAAGAAATCTCGATGATCGGTTTTGAAATCATCGCTTACGCGGGGGACGCCCAGACCGACCTGCTCACCGCATGCGAGAAGGCCAGCTCCGGTGACATCGCCGGGGCGCGCGAACTCCACGCCTCGGCGAAGCAGGCGCTCATCGACGCCCACAATGTCCAAACCCGGCTGCTTTCCCAAGAGGCGGGCGGCTGCGAAATGGACGTCACCTTCATCATGGTCCACGCCCAGGACACCCTCATGACCACCATGATGCTCGAGAAGCAGACCCGATTCACCATAGACGCCTATGAGCGAATCGCCTCGCTCGAGGCGAAGCTCGCCTAGGCGGGCGCCAAGGTCCTATCGCCCCGGCACGGTCACACACGCTCACCCTGGGCTCGCGGCGAATCAAAACACTCCGAGCATCGCCCCAGGGTATGCGAATCCGAGCGCGCTACGGTCTCGCCGCGACCGTGGCGCGCTCGACTATTGCACCCGGAAGACGCACCGCCTCGACGCGCTCCTCCCCCGACATCTGGGCGAAGAAGTGGTCGAACGTCCTCTTTCCCCGCTCGCGCAGGTCAAATCGAACCGTGGTCAACGTGTTGTGCGGCACCACGCCTTGCAGGGAGTCGTCCACACCCACGACGCTCACGTCCTCGGGCACCCGACGCCCATGGGTCCTCAGGGCGGTCATCGCCCCCATCGCCATCTGGTCGTTGCCGACGTACAGCGCTGTCATGTCCTTGTCCTGCGCAAGCTTGACGCCAAGCTCATAACCGCTGTCCGCCGTCCAATCGCCGCGCAGGGGCTCGAGCCGCTCAAGCCCGGCAACGTCGAGGGCGTCGGCCCAGCCGCGCAGGCGGAAGTCGGCCGTGATCGAGCCCTCGGGTCCGGCGAGGTGCCTGATGTGCGCATGGCCGCGCTCCCGCAGATAGTCGACGACCATGCGCGAGCAGCCGTACTGATCGGAGTCTATCGTCGTGCAACGAGGATGCTCCTTCATCGAGATGATGATCGTGGGCAGGCCGGGCACGGGCTTGAACTCGTCGAAGTCCTCCACCGCGCGGTTGGTGTTGAAGATCATGCCGTCAACGGGAAGCTCCGCCAGGCGGCGCGCGACGTCGCGAAGGCGCACCGGCCCTCCCTCGTCGAACTCGACGAGCGTCACCGCGTAGCCGCAATCGTGCGCCGCGGAGACGATGCCGTCGAGAGTCGCCACGTTGCCGGCGCGGGTGATGTCGAACATGCACAGGCCTATGCAGCCGTACTTCCCGCCGCGCAGGGACCTGCCGGCGAAGCTTGGGTAGAAGCCGAGCTCATCCATGGCGTCCTCGACGCGCTTGCGTGTCTCCTCGACGACGCACGCCTGATTGTTCACCACGCGCGAGACCGTCTGGCGCGAGACGCCCGCCAAGCGCGCGACGTCCGCCATCGACACCGCGCGGGTTCCGCGCCGGCCCGCCGCCGCACCCGTCTCTCCTGCTACCGACCGCCCCACTCGGGCACCCCCCTCGACTTGTTCAAGATGCACTGGCCCACTCTATCATCATCGCCGCCGGGCGGCCAACGCCGCTCACGGACGATTTCACGCCCTTCACAGGCCGCCTCACGGCGGCTCGGTCGATCTCGCATGCCGTATGTTAACGTGCTCATTGTAGTTATGGGCACGTGCTCATTACGGGATCGCATCCGGGCAACAGGCCCGTCATGCAGCCGCCGCCCACCGCAGACACCTGTTTTCAGCTGGCTATTGACATCTGCGGAACAACCTGCCATGTGAACGGAGGATCCATGGAAAAACTCATCGCGCTCATCGAGAAGGGAAAGCCCTTCTTCAACGCCATCGCGCGCAACAAGTACCTCAAGGCGATTCGCGACGGCTTCATCTCCGTCATGCCCATCATCATCGTGTCGAGCGTCTTCCTGCTCGTCAGCGCCGTCCCCAACGTCTGGGGCTTCTACTGGCCCGCAGAGATCAACGACGTGCTCATGAAGGCCTACAACTACTCGATGGGCATCGTCGGCATCTGCGCAGCGGCCACCACGGCCAAGCACTTCTGCGATGCGCAAAACCGCGACCTGCCCAAGAACAACCAGATCAACTTCATCTCGGTCATGATCGCATCGCTCATCGGTTTTCTGCTCCTCTCCAGCGACGCCATCAGCTTCACGGATAACGGGGTCTCCATCTCCGGCCTCGCCAACGGCTACATGGGATCCAAGGGCCTGCTAACCGCCTTTATCTGCGCGTTCGCCACCGGCATCATCTACAAGTTCTTTATCAAGCGCAACATCACCATCAGGATGCCCGAACAGGTGCCGCCCAATATCTCCCAGACCTTCAAGGACATCATCCCCTTTGGCGTCTGCCTGGTCTTCTTCTGGGGCTTTGACTTTGCATTCCGCAACATCTTTGGCTTCTGTTTCGCCCAAGGCGTTATCCAGGTGTTCCAGCCGCTCTTCTCCGCGGCAGACGGCTATGTTGGCCTCGCCATCATCTACGGCGCCATGTCTCTCTTCTGGTTTGTAGGCGTCCACGGCCCCTCCATCATCGAGCCCGCAATCTCCGCCGCCCTCATCTCCAACCTCGAGCTCAACATGGCCATGTACCAGGCCGGCGAGCACGCAACCGCCGTCCTCACCAAACCGCTTCAGGATTTCGTCGTCGCCATGGGCGGCACTGGTGCCACGTTGGTGATCTGCTTCATGTTCGCCTTCCTCGCCAAGTCCAAAGAGATGCGCGCCGTGGGCCGTGCCTCAGCCGTACCGGTTTGCTTTGGCGTCAACGAACCGTTCCTCTTCGGCGCGCCCATGGTCTTGAACCCCATCTTCTTCATCCCCTTCATCTTCGCGCCCATCGCCAATATCTGGATCACCAAGTTCTTCATCGACGTCTTGGGTATGAACGGCTTCATGTTCAGCCTTCCCTGGACCACCCCCGCACCCGTTGGCATCGCCATGGGCCTGGGACTTCAGCCCCTTGCGTTCCTGCTCATCCCCGCCCTGCTGATTGTCGATTTCCTCATCTATTTCCCCTTCTTCAAGGTATACGACCGCGAGAAGTGCGCTGAAGAAGCCGAGGCCGATCAGGCTGAGGTCGCCCAGCGCGCCGCCCATAAGCAGGCTGCCATGAACGCCGCATTCCAGGGCAAGGCCGACACCGCAAGCGTCGCCACCGGTGCCGTCGCCAAGGCCGCTGCGAGCATGGCAGCAGAGAAAAAGCGTGCCGCCGGCCAGTCTATGGACGAAGAATCTGCGGGCAACACCACCCCCGCTGCATCTGATAACGCCGTTGCCAGCGCCTCGTCCAGCACCATCGCCGCTGCGAGCGACCCCTATGCAGCGCTCAACGGTCGTCGCGTCCTTGTCCTGTGCCAGGGAGGCGGAACCTCCGGCCTGCTCGCCAACGCGCTGGCCAAAGCTGCCCACGAGCACGGCATCGACCTTGAGACCGCAGCGGACGCTTACGGCAGCCATCTGGACATCATGCCGGACTTTGACCTTGTTATCCTGGCGCCCCAGGCAGCGTCCTACTTCGACGACCTCAAGGCCGACGGCGAGCGTATGGGCGTTGCCTGCTGCGTCACCCGCGGCAAGCAGTACATCGACCTCACCCGCGACGGCGAGGCATCGCTGGCATTTGTAGCCCAGCAGTTGGGCCTCTAGATCCCTGCACGTGCGACGGCGCGCTCGAATAGAGCCCCCCATTTCCGCGGTCCGGGGGCAGCACGCTCTACCGTCTTCTCCCGGACCGCCCCTAACCCCTTCAGCCCTAACAGCCCTTCAAACAAGATTGGATTCGCCATGAGCCACATGTCCCCCGCCGATACCTCCCAGCGCTTTCCCGACAGCTTTGTTTTTGGCGGCGCCACCGCCGCGTACCAAGTGGAGGGCGCCTGCCAAAGCCACGGCAAAGGCAAGGTCGCTTGGGACGACTACCTCGCCGAGCAGGGGCGTTTCTCACCCGAGCCCGCCTGCGATTTCTACAACCGCTACGACTCCGACCTTGAGCTGTGCGAGCGCTTTGGCATGAACGGCATCCGCGTGTCGATCGCCTGGAGCCGCATCTTCCCCGAGGGCGGCACCGGTCCGGTCAACGAAGAGGGCGTCCGGTTCTACCACGACCTCTTCGCCAGCTGCCGAGCCCACGGCGTCGAGCCCTACGTGACCCTCCATCACTTCGACTCCCCCGCCGCGCTCTATGCCGACGGCGACTTCCTCAACCCCGCCACCATCGACGCCTTCGAAGCCTACGCGCGCTATTGCTTTGAGGAGTTCCCCGAGGTCGCGAACTGGTTCACCTTCAACGAGATAGCGGCGGCGACCATCAATCGCTATGTCGAGGGCACCTGGCCCCTGGGAAAGAAGGTCTGCCTGCACGAGTGCCTCCAGGCCCAGCACAACATGATGCTCGCCCACGCGCGGGCGGTGCTCGCCTTCGAGGAGTGCGGCCATCCGGGCAAGATCGGCGTCATCCACGCACTCGAGTACAAGTATCCCTACGACCCCCGCAGCGCCGCGGATATCGAAGCCGCAGCCAACGACGACGTGCTGCAGAACCGCCTGCTGCTCGACGCCACCTTCCGCGGCGACTACGCGCCCGACACGCTCGCCCGCATCGAGGCGCTGTGCGCCGTGAGCGGCGGTACGTTCCGCGCCCCCGAGGGCGACCTCGCCATCATGCGGCGCGCCGCCCAGCTCAACGACTGCATGGGCATCAACTACTACCAGAGCCGCTTCCTCAAGGCCTATGACGGCGAAAACGACCTGCATCACAACGGCACGGGTGACAAGGGCACCGGCCGCTGGCGCGTTGCCGGCGTGGGCGAGCGCGCGCTGCGCCCCGGCATCCCCACCACGGATTGGGACTGGATCATCTACCCCAAGGGGCTCTTCGACCTCATGATGGACATCTCCCTGCGCTACCCCAACTACAAGGAACTCCTCGTCACCGAGAACGGCATGGGGCGCAAGGACGAGCTCGTGGACGGCGCGGTCGATGACTTCGAGCGCATCTCCTATGTCGAGGACCACCTGCGCTGGATCCTCAAGGCCGTTGAATGCGGCGTGAACGTCACCGGTTACTTCATGTGGAGCCTGCAAGACCAGTTCTCCTGGACCAACGGCTACAACAAGCGCTACGGGTTCTTCTACGTCGACTTCGAGACGCAGAAGCGCACGCCGAAGGCGAGCGCCTACTGGTTCAAGCGCATAGCCCAGACGGGACGACTGGCATAAAAAACGCGCCGCCGAGAATCACCCTCTCGGCGGCGCACGCCGTTGGAATCAGCGGTATCAAGCGCGAGAAGCCCTACTTGAGGGCGTCCTCGAGCACTTTCTCCGCGCGGGCCTGGTGCTCCTTGGCTCGCACCTCGTCCTCGCGGTTCTCGTACTGGATCGCCAGCAACTGGCACAGGCGGAGCTCCTCGGCCTGCCGGGCGCCCTTCAAAGCGCCCTCCATCTCATCCACGCATGCCGAAGACCCGCACAGGAAAATGTCGTACGTCTCGCGACTGCCCTTGGCCAGGGCCTCCGAGCCGCTCACCTCTATGCGCTTGAGCATGTCGTGGGCCGTCTTCTTGTCCTCCACCTCGACATAGAAGCTGAACGCGCGGATCGCGAGGGCGAGCTCCTGCTTCTTGTTCATGCGCAGGGGCAGCATCCGCTCGATCACGCGGGTGGAATTCTCGTTGTCGCCGAGCGCGAGGTACGCGTTAAGGCTCATGTACAGGCGGTTGTACTCCGAGTACAGGGCCTTCGTGATTGGCTGGTCGAGCAGCGCCAAGCACGCATCGAAATCCCGCTCGCCCAGGTTATGCTCCAGGCGGGCGAACGTCGTGCGCTTCTTCACCTCGACGAAGATGAGCGCCGCGCCGGACACGATGAGACTGATCATGCCGATCGTCTTCATATCCATGATGCCCCCCAACGCCCCGCCCGCGAACCGAAAGGGGCGGGGCAACATGCCCCTTGACGGGATGACTTACCTATCGGTGCGCGGAACGCGGATGCTCGAGCACCTTCACGGGCGTGCGGCCAACGACCAGCTTCCCGTCCTCGACGTACCCCTCCTCACGGTCCTCGAGCTCGTCAATGAGCAGGCCGCACAGTTCCGCGATGTGCTCGGCGCAGGCGGGGTCGTCGATGAGACCACGCGTCTCCCGCGGGTCCTCGTCCAGATTGAAGTACTGCTCGACGCCTGTCTGGATGAACCACAGGTACTTATCGCGCTCGGTGACGATCCGCTGATTGGACTGATCGCGGTCGCGGCTCTGCTCGCCGTGCAGGTACGCGCGATCGAGCTTTTCGGCGCCGGCGAGCTCCTGCGCCAGCGACCACCCCTCGACCCCCTCGGGAATGGATAGCCCGCACAGATCGAACAGGGTGGGCATGAGGCCCATGAGCTCGACGAGGCTCTCGCTCTTGCCGGTGGCGCGACCCCCGCCGGGCAGGGCGATGCCCACGGTCGGGACGTTGAGGAAGGCGGCCATGATGAAGCCGAGCAGCAGGAAGATCCGCATGTTCTTCTTCATCATCATGGCGAGGAGCATGGCCAGGCCGACGGCGGGCATCATGCCGCCGGCGGTGGAGAAGCCGGAGAGGACCCACAGAACCTGGTTCTGCAAGAAGTTCACGATATCCTCGCTCACGAAGAATCCGATGCCGCGGCGATGTAGGCCTCGGCATCATGGGCGATGGCGGCCGCGGTGCTGCCACCGCCCATGATGCCGAGGTCCGCGCCTGCAATGGTGCCGGAGATGACATCCGGCTGAACATAGGCGCCGATGTTGTTGACGCCGAGCCACATGAGCTCCATGGTCACGCGGATCATGATGGCTGTCTTCATGTCACCGAGGATGATGCCGATGCCCACGGACGCCAGCAGGGGCTTACGGAAGCCCAGGTGAGGACCGAACTGGTCCCAGGTGCACAGGCCCGCCCAAATGGCGAGCAGAAGTGCCTGAAGCATACGCTCTACTTCCATATCCGCCCGCTCCGCCTCCCACTTGGTAACGCTCTGGCGAGAGACGCCGAGCAGCATGGCAAGCTGCTCCTGGGTCATGTTGCGCGTGGCGCGCAGGTGCTGAAGATTGTCGCGAAAGCTCGTGGCTGGCCCTTCGTCTGGGGTGGTGCGCATTAGTGCGTGATCTGCCGGCACCATGTACGCTACGGTACCAGACGGGCGCACGCCACCAACCGGAGGGCTGCATTTTGCGTCGCAGACGGGCAACCAGAAGTCGCCTCACGGTTGCGAGCCGCAGATAGACGGTCTGTCACGGTAAAACGCTTTTAAACCACTTTGGAGATGGGGGTCACGCCGCGGCGCGCCTCCTCTCCCAGTAGCCCATGTCGTAGCG
>CALUJT010000283.1 GCA_944321005.1 uncultured Atopobiaceae bacterium
ATGCCCTTGACGAACTGCTTGCGCTTGAGGGTGTCAACCTGCTCGATGCGCGCGAAGTGCTCGGGCGCGAAGGTAGGGATGCCGGCGTAGCGCACGTGCCTCCCCACGCGGCAGAGCGTGTCGCCGATGGAGAAGACGCCCGGGTCAAAGAGGCCCACGATGTCGCCGGCGTAGGCCTCATCCACGGTGGCGCGGTCGTCCGCCATCATGGCCGTGCCCGTAGCCAGCTTGATCTTGCGGCCGCCCTGCTCGTGCCAGGCGTCCATGCCGCGCTCGAACTTGCCGGAGCAGATGCGCAGGAAGGCGATGCGGTCGCGGTGGTTCTTGTCCATGTTGGCCTGGATCTTGAAGACGAAGCCGGAGAAGTCCGGGTCCGCGGCCGGAACCGGCTCGCCCGTGAGCGCGTCCACGTGGGCGGACGGCGCGGGCGCCAGGCGCAGGAAGTCGCGCAGGAAGGGCTCCACGCCAAAGTTGGTGAGCGCCGAGCCAAAGAAGACCGGGCTGAGCTTGCCCGTGCGCACGGCCTCGAGGTCGAACTCGTGGTCCGCGCCGTCCAGGAGCTCGATGTCGTCCATGAGGTTGCGGTGGTTCTCCTCGCCGATGAGCTCGTCGAGCGCGGGGTCGCCCAGCTCGGCCTCGATCTCGTTCACGCGCTTGGTGGCGTTGGCGCGGCCGTCGCCCTCGAAGGCGAGCACGTGGCGGCTCGCGCGGTCGAAGACGCCGCGGAAGTTGCGACCGGAGCCGATGGGCCAGTTCATCGGGTACGTGCCGATGCCCAGCACGGTCTCGATCTCCTCCGTGAGGTCAAAGGGGTCGCGCGTGTCGTGGTCGAGCTTGTTCACAAAGGTGAAGATGGGGATGCCGCGCAGCGCGCACACCTTGAAGAGCTTGACCGTCTGGGCCTCCACGCCCTTGGCGCCGTCGATCACCATGACGGCGGCGTCGGCGGCCATGAGCGTGCGGTACGTGTCCTCGGAGAAGTCCTGGTGACCGGGGGTGTCGAGGATGTTCACGCAGCAGCCGTCGTAGGTGAACTGCAGGACGGAGGAGGTGACGGAGATGCCGCGCGCCTTCTCGATGTCCATCCAGTCCGAGACCGCGTGCTTGGCGCTGGACTTGCCCTTGACCGAGCCGGCCGACTGGATGGTGCCGGTGTAGAGCAGGAGCTTCTCCGTGAGCGTGGTCTTGCCCGCGTCCGGGTGCGAGATGATGGCAAACGTGCGGCGCGAGGCAATCTGTTCGGCAAGGCTGGCGCTGGGCATGGGTCTTCTTTCTTGTCGTGCGAGTGATGCGGCCCAGCTATTGTAGCGAGAAGAACGGGCGGACGCGGCCAGCGTTGAAAGCGGCGTGTGCGATTGCCATGTATTTCCGGACACAATCGGGGTCCGACGGCAGCCTCTCTGTCCGGAGAAACATGGTGATTGAACGAGGCGAGAAGAACACTGGGTTTGCGGGGTATGTTGGGGGCGGCTTACAGAACCGTCACGGTTGCATAGGGCCCGAATCGTGCGGGGATACTCCCCACAATCGAGGTGCGAGGGAGGGAACATGAACCGTTGCAAAAGCATGCGTGCGTGCGGGCTGCTGACAGAACTCGTCGATGCAATCTCTCGGGATCGTACGTCACGGGGGTCCGCCGAAGCCGTCGCCGTCATAAGGCAGGCGTGTCGAGTCCTGCGCTGCGGAAGCACGAACCGCAAAGCGTCCGATTATGCCCTGGCGCGAGCACACGGTCACCTACGGCGGCTCATAGGCTTTGGCGACCTCTCACTCTCGGACGAAGCGCGCGAGCGCTGAGGCGAGCTGGACGCGTTCGTGTGCGGGACGGCGCTTGAGGGGTTGCACGGGGTTGGCGGGGCGTGAATGCGTTTTGAGTGTCCCGCACTTATTCGTCAGCTTGCTCTCTAGAGGGACGAGCTCCCACTGAGAATGCCGAGCAGACAAATCGACACATCGCGGCGAGAAGAACGTTTGGCAGGAACGCGTCGACGCCATCGTTCTTTCCCATTGGTTTTTACGGCATCGATACTATCCCCGCTTGCGCGGGGAGCACACCTCGGCACCCGTCGTTCCCTCGTCGCGGCAGGGATCATCCCCGCTTGCGCGGGGAGCACGCGCGGCGTCCTCGCAGTCCTGATTCTCGTAGGGGATCATCCCCGCTTGCGCGGGGAGCACCTTGATGGCCGCGACGCCCTCTAGAAGCTCCGGGGATCATCCCCGCTTGCGCGGGGAGCACATCTTGACGCCCGGGACCATCTCGGGCAGGAAGGGATCATCCCCGCTTGCGCGGGGAGCACAAGCTGGCCGTGATCGTCCCGTTCTCCGACCAGGGATCATCCCCGCTTGCGCGGGGAGCACACCGTCTTCATAAGCTTGCCCATGCTCGCGGAGGGATCATCCCCGCTGGCGCGGGGAGCACACGAGCCATCTCCAGAAGACCTCGACGGAGACGGGATCATCCCCGCTTGCGCGGGGAGCACGTCTTCACGAAATCGGACATGACGGTAATCTGAGGATCATCCCCGCTTGCGCGGGGAGCACGCCAAGCTCGCCCAGTACGAGGCCGACGCGCAGGGATCATCCCCGCTTGCGCGGGGAGCACCCTCCTCGATGGTCGTGCCGGAGAGGCTGAAAGGGATCATCCCCGCTTGCGCGGGGAGCACTTGTCGCGCCGTCCGTTCTCGACCACAGACATAGGATCATCCCCGCTTGCGCGGGGAGCACACGGACGGGAGGGCGACGCCGGTGGTGGAGCGAGGATCATCCCCGCTTGCGCGGGGAGCACTGCTCCTGCTCGAACGTCTCGCTCTGGGAGACGGGATCATCCCCGCTTGCGCGGGGAGCACAGGCTCGCGGACGTGTCGACGGCGCCCTTGATGGGATCATCCCCGCTTGCGCGGGGAGCACCCGAGCGACGAGGTGATAGGCAGGGCGATAGAGGGATCATCCCCGCTTGCGCGGGGAGCACCCGAGCGACGAGGTGATAGGCAGGGCGATAGAGGGATCATCCCCGCTTGCGCGGGGAGCACGAGTCCACCATCTCTAGGCTCGCCTCTGCCTCGGGATCATCCCCGCTTGCGCGGGGAGCACTTCATGGTGGTGGAGCGCTCGGCCGTCATCAAGGGATCATCCCCGCTTGCGCGGGGAGCACTGAACGCATAGTCAGTGTACGTGAACATATCCGGGATCATCCCCGCTTGCGCGGGGAGCACCGCAGCATCTCGCCGAGGTTGGTCCCCGCCACGGGATCATCCCCGCTTGCGCGGGGAGCACACCTCCCAGTCGAGTCCCGAGAGGTAGACGCAGGGATCATCCCCGCTTGCGCGGGGAGCACACGATTAAGTAAATGTCACGCAGAGTCTCTTCGGGATCATCCCCGCTTGCGCGGGGAGCACGATAACCGACCTCAGACGGGACATTGACGATTGGGATCATCCCCGCTTGCGCGGGGAGCACTAATCTTAGTCATCGCCTATCAGCTCATCCCAGGGATCATCCCCGCTTGCGCGGGGAGCACCGGCTGCCGGTGTAGTTGCGGGCGACCGCGAAGGGATCATCCCCGCTTGCGCGGGGAGCACTGGAAGAACCCCGAGACCGGAGAGCGCCCAGAGGGATCATCCCCGCTTGCGCGGGGAGCACCTCGAGTGGGCCCTCAAGCTCGTCAACGACCAGGGATCATCCCCGCTTGCGCGGGGAGC
>CALUJT010000284.1 GCA_944321005.1 uncultured Atopobiaceae bacterium
GTAGCGCATGTAGGTCTTTTCGGGGTTCGGGAGGCCGACCTGCCGGAGCATCTCGATGGCGATTTCCTTTGCCTTCTCGCGGCTCACCTTCTGGTGCTTGATGATGCCCTCGCAGAGCTGCCGGCCGACCCGCATCGTGGGGTTTAAGCTCGTCATCGAGTCCTGGAAGACCATCGAGAACTCCTTCCCGCGGTAGGCCTCCATCTCCTTGTCGGTCTTGGTGACCAGTTCCTCCCCCTTGTAGAGGATGCTGCCGGATTTAATCCGGGCGGGGGGAGAGGGGAGGAGCTTCATGATCGTCTGGCAGCTGACGCTCTTGCCGCAGCCGGATTCCCCGACGATCGACAGCGTCTCCCCCTTGTCCAGGTAGTAGCTGATGCCCCGCACGGCCTGGACCTCGCCGGCGTAGGTGTCAAAGGAGACCGCGAGGTCGCGGACCTCCAGAAGATGTTCACTCATATCGTTTCCGCCTTTCTTCGTTTGGGTGCATCAGTCGCGCAGGTGGGGGTCCAGCGCGTCCCGCAGGGAGTTGCCGAACAGGTAGAAGGCGAGGATGGTGATGCTGATGAAGGCGCCGGGGATCCACAGCTGGTAGGGCGAGGTCCTGAAGAGGGAGGAGCCGATCTGGGAGAGCTGGCCCCAGGAGGTCATCGGCGACTTGATGCCCAGCCCGATGAAGCTGAGGTAGGCCTCCATGAAGATGGCGCCGGGGATGGCGGCGGTGATCGAAACCACCTGCTGCCCCAGGATGTTGGGGAGGATGTAGCGGAAGATCTGCCGCATCGGGCCCGCCCCCTGGGCCTTGGCCGCCAGGACGAACTCCCGGTTTTTAAACTGTAAGATCCGCCCCCGGATAAACCGGGCCGCCCCCATCCAGCCGACCATCGCGATGGTTGCGATGATGGCCGCCGGGCCGGAGCCCAGCAGGAGCATCATCAGCGTCACATAGACCAGCTCCGGGATGCAGAGGCCGACGTCGATCACCCGCATGATGACCATGTCGACCCAGCCGCCGAAGTAGCCGGAGATGCCGCCGATAAAGATACCGACGATCTGGGGGGCAATCGCGCCGCCGAGGCCGATGAGGAGCGACACCCGCGCCCCGACCCAGACCCGCGCCCAGAGGTCGCGGCCCAGCTGGTCGGTGCCGAACCAGTGCTCGGCGCTGGGGGGCTGGTTAATGGCGGAAAGGTCGTTGGTCGAATAGTCGTAGGGGCTAAACATCGGGGCGAAGATGGCCATCAGCGCGATGATGGCAATGACCGCAAGGCTTGCCATCGCCACCTTGTCCTGTCGAATCCGCCGGAAGACGTCCGCCCAGTAGCTGACGCTGGGCCGGACCACCTGGTCGGCCGCTTTCCCCTCCCGGGGGATAAACTGGAAATCGGCGTCGGTCAGGGCGGCGGCCGTTTCCGGGGCAGCCGTGACGGCCGCGGGTTTCTGTTTCATATCCTGCACCTCACTTTACAACGCGGATCCGCGGGTCCACAAGCCCGTAGATCAAATCGATGATGAAGTTTGCCGCGACGATAAACACGCCGAAGAAGACGGTCAGGCCCAGCGTCATCGTATAGTCCAGGCCGGTGACCGAGTTGACGAAATAGGCGCCGATGCCGGGGATCGCGAAGATCTGCTCGACGACGAAGGAGCCCATCAGGATTGAGACGATCTCCAGCCCGAGGTTGGGGATCATCGGGATAATCGCGTTGCGGATCTGGTGGCTCCAGACAATCCGCGCGGAGGAGAGGCCCTTGGCCTTGGCGGTTTTCACATAGTCCTCCGATATGACCTCCAGCATCAGCGTCCGCATCGTCCTGGTCCGCCCGGCGATGCTGCCGATGGCAAGGGTCAGGGTCGGGAGGATGGTGTAGGCAAAGCTCTTCCACTGGGCGACCGGGAGCCACTGGAGCCGGATCGCGAAGATATACTGGAGAAGCGCCGCGATGATAAAGACCGGGACCGAGACGCCCAGCACCGCGAAGGCGACCAGCCCGTAGTCGAGGGCTTTGCCCCGCTTGCGGGCGGCGACGATGCCGAAGAAGACGCCCAGCGGCAGCGAAAGCAGGAAGGCCTGCAAGCCCAGCTGGGCCGAGATCGGGAACTTCTCGGCGATGATGCCGTTGACCGACTGGCCGGCGTATTTATAGGAGGTGCCGAAGTCGCCGTGGAGGAGGTTGCCCATAAAGGTCAGGTATTGCTTCCAGAGCGGTTCGTTGAGGCCGTAGTAGTCCATCAGCTGGTCGATCATATCCTGGCTGAGCAGCTGGTCGGTCGAGAAGGGGTTGCCCGGCAGCAGGTGCAGCAGGAAGAAGCTGGCGGTCGCGATCAGCCAGATGGTGACAATCGAGATGACCAGCCGCCGGAGGATGTATTTGACCATTTTTAACGTTCACACCTTTCAAAACGGGGAAGGGGCGTTATGAACAAAAAGGAAGGCCGCGGGAATCCGCAGCGCCTTCCTTTTTGCCGGCCGAAAGTGTGGGTTTACTTATTTACCTGGAGGTTCTCAAACTGGAACCCGGCGCCGAGGTCGCCGATCGCGAAGCCCTCGACATAGTCCTGGGTGGCATAAGCGGTGGTCAGGCCGTAGAAGGGGATGATGCAGGCCCCGTCGACGAGGATCTGCTCCGCCTGCTGGGTCAGCTCATACTTCTCCGCCTTGTCGGTGGCAGCTTTGACCTGCTCGACGAGGGCGTCGTATTCGTCATTCGTCCAGATGCCGTTGTTGTAGTCGCCGCCGTTTACAAAGTTCTCCAGCGCGTCGTAGGGGGTCAGCGAGGAGGAGATGCTGATGGCAAAGATGTCAAACTGGTTGCTGGAGTAGTTGCCGATGGCGGTGCCGATCGGGTACTGGTCCAGCTGGATCGTCTCAATGCCGAGGTTCTGCTTCCACTGGTCAATCAGCGTCTCGCACATCAGCCGCTGCTGGGCGGTGTCCCAGGTGACAAAGTGCATCTCGGGCAGTTCGGCGACCGAGCTCATCCCCAGTTCCTCGAGGGCCAGCGCCAGGTATTCCTGGGCCTGTTCGACGTCCCCTTCGAGGGGCGGGCAGTCGACCGGGTACTCGTCGGCGAAGCTGCCGCCGTCGAGGCCTTCATAGAAGGGGAGGGTCAGCCGGCTGTAGGGGGTGCTGAGGGGGGTGATGGCCGCGACGGTGGAGCTGCGGTCGATCGCGTAGTTTAAGGCGTTGCGGAAGTTCTGGTTGGAGAGGACGGCCGCCGCTTCCTCGCTCATGCCGTTTTCGTTGATCCAGATATACATCATCCCGCCGCCGCCGGTCTGGATGGTGGTGTAGTCGGCCAGCGCGTCCTTATACTGGGTCGAGACGCTGGCCAGCGCGTCCACCTCGCCCGACTCAAACATCGAGTAGGCGGTGTTGGCGTCGTCGACGTCCAGAAGGGTGATCGTCTCCACCGGGAAGGACTCGTCGGCGTTCCAGTACTCGGGGTTCTTGGTGAAGGTCAGGGAGGAATCCAGCACCCATTCAGTCAGCACATACGGCCCGCTGTACTGCAGCGCGTCGACCGAAGAACCGAGGCTCTCGCCCTGGGCTTCGACGAAGTCCTGCCGGAGGGGCGTCGGGGCGCTGGTGGCGAGCTGGAGGATATAGTCGTCGTTGGGCTCGGTGAGGGTGATCTCGAGGGTCTTGTCGTCGATGGCCTTGACGCCGACATCTTCCCAGCTCCCGGAACCGGTGTTGAAGGCCTCGGCGCCGGCGATGTCATAGTAGCCGGATGCCTGGGGGCAGCCCATGTCGGGGGAGGTGTAGCAGTAGAGGGCATAGGCGAAGTGCTCGGCGGTGATCGGCTCGCCGTCCGACCAGTTGGCGTCCCGCAGGTGGAAGGTGTAGGTCAGCCCGTCGTCCGAGACGTCGTAGGTCTCGCAGATCTCGTTCTGGACCCCGTCAGCGGTGTAGCGGAAGAGGCTGGACTGTAAGAGGTAGAAGGAGTTGCCGTCGTCCGATGACTGGGAGAGGATCGGGTTTAAGGTGACCGGCTGGCCGCCGATGAAGGTGAAGGTCATCGGGTCTGCACTG
>CALUJT010000285.1 GCA_944321005.1 uncultured Atopobiaceae bacterium
GCTCGCACTCGTGCTCGCGGTGCTGCTCGCCAGCCAGCTCATGGGCTCGCTCTTCGGGTTCTGGAAGCACGAGGACGACATGCGGCGGGTCGTGGCGGGCCTGCCGCCCTACATCACCTACGAGATGGTGCTCGAGGCGCTCGAGTGCCAGGAGGAGTACGGCCACCCGGCGGGCTGCACGCTCGCGCAGATCATCCTCGAGTCCGGCGTGGGTGACCACCTGTCGGGGCTCGCCGAGCGCGACAACAACCTCTTCGGCATCAAGTGGCCCCCGAGCTTCGCGGACTGCCCGGAGGTCTCGGGCTGCGAGGCATGGCTAACCGGCGAGGAGTACGACGGGGCGCACGTCACCATCACCGACTACTTCACCTGCTTCGTGTCGAAGGTCGCCTCGATCCGCTTCCGCTCGCGGGTGCTGCTGCAGAACTCGCTCTACGCGGACAACCCCATCATCCGCCAGGCGATCGCCGGGCGCGACTCGGACCTCATGGCCGCGGGGCTCAAGGACGCGGGCTATGCCACGAGCTCCGACTACGTGGCGGCGCTCGTCTCGGTGATGGACACCTACGGGCTCAGGCGCTTCGACGGCATGAGCGCCGAGGACTTCGAGGCCACCGGCGGCGAGGTCACCGGCGCCCTCGACCTCGGAGCGGACGCGACGGCGAGGCAGCAGGCCGTCGTCAACGCGGCCTTCGCGGAGACCTACCACGAGTCCGGCTACTGCGCAGAGTGGGTCATCCGCGTCTTCGAGCGCGTGGGGCTCGGCCGGCAGTACGGCGGCGACGCCCGCGACATCTACTGGGCGTGGTGCACCAGCTCGGACCTGTCGACGCTGAGGCCCGGGATGGTCATCGCCGTGCCCTCCCACGCCGGCACCTACGCGGGCTCCATCTACGGCCACGTCGCCATCTACGTCGGCGGCGGCATGGTCCGCGACAACGTCGGCTACATACGCATGACCCCCGTCGAGGAGTGGGTCGGCTACTACTCGTCGACGACCACGCCCCGCTGGGGCTGGTACGGCGGCGTCCCTCTGGACTAGGAAGGAGAAAGGGCATGGAGAGAAGGAACACCATAATCGCGATCGCCGTGGCGGGGGCCGTCGCCGTCGGCATGGTCTCGTGCGCCACGAGGTGCGTGGCCCGGCGCGGGCGGGGGGAGCATCCCGCCGCAGAGGCTGCGGCGACCGAGGAGGAGATCCCGGTCACGCGCTGGCGCATCCCCGAGCCCGAGGGCGAGGCGGACGCGGTCCGCACGCGCGCCTGGGAGGCGGCCGACGGCTCGGGGGCAACGCTCTCGGTGCGGGGCGGCACGCTCGTCGAGAGGTCCGCGGCAGGCGACGTCACGGTGACTGCGTTCCAGGTCGCGGAGGAGTCCGAGGGGCTCGTCCGAGTCCGCTGCGTCGGGCCAGAGGGGGCGACCTTCGAGGACGATCTGCGCCTGGGGCGCGACGACGGCCGCGTGACGGTCTCCTCCGGCGCCTTCCGCCTTGCGGGGACCTACGTCGAGGCGGAGGGCGCGGGCACAGTCCGCATCGACGGCGTGCCCGAGGCCTACCTCTCGCTCGTGGGCGACTGGCAGGGATTCGCGCACGGGGTCGAGGCCTTCTGCGCGACGTGGGTACCGGACGCGACCACGGCGGCGTTCTTCCCCGAGGTCTCGCTCGACACGGCGAGCGGGCGCGTCACCGCGACCCTCGCCTGCGACGACCCCGCCTCCACCACCGTGGCGGTCGCGTGGGACGGCACGACCTTCGAGGTGTCCGCAGATGGGCGCTAGGGACCGGCGCCGCCTCGCGGCGGCCCTCGTCGTGGCGCTGGCAGCGGGCCTCGCGCTGGCCGCGCCGACGCCCGCATACGCCTCGATCGGCGACGACGTCAACGAGTGGATGTGCGGGGTGCTTCGCGACTGCGCCAACTGGATCTTCGGCGCGCAGGCGAAGGTGCTCGCCTCGATCGGGGTGGACGGGGTGCTCTCGGCGCCCTTCGAGACGATGCTGGGCTCGGCGGGCTCGGCCAGCCTCTACGGCATCGCGCGCGGCGTCTGGCAGTCGGCGGTCCTGCCCATCGGCTGCGGGGTGCTCTCGCTCGTCTTCACGGTGCAGCTCATCCACATCTCGCAGCGCATGGACGGCAACGCGAGCATGCCCGGCGTGAGGGAGGTCGTGTTCCTGCTCGTCTTCTTCGCCGTGATGCTCTTCCTCGTGCAGAACTCCTTCGAGCTCATGAGGGCCCTCTACGAGGTGGCGAGGCTCGCGATCCGGCGCGCGTCCTCGGTCGTCGGCCCGGGCGGGGCCATGGACCTCACCGAGGTCTCGGTCGTCACCGAGGACGACGACGTGGCGGCCCTGCTCGCGATGATCGTCGTCGCGCTCGTCTCTTGGCTCGTGGTGATCGTCGCCTACGTGGTCGCGCTCGTCGTTACCTGGGGGCGCGCGATCCAGATCTACATGATGGCGGCGCTCTCGCCGATACCGCTGGCCCTCATGGGCCTCGAGGACACCCGGCAGGCGGGGGTCTCGTTCCTGCGGCGCTTCGCGGGGACCTGCCTCGCCGGCCTCATCACGCTCGTGCTGCTCGTCGCGTTCCCCGTCGTGCTCGGCGGCCTCGACGCGGCCAGCGCGGGCACCGGAACGGCCGCCGACTCGGTCGTGGGAGGGCTCAGCTACGCCCTCCAGTACGTGGCGATGTGCGTGCTTCTCGTGCTCAGCCTGGCGAAGTCCGGCAGCTGGGCGCGCGACGCCCTGGGCGGATAGGAAGGGAGAGGCCCCGCCCGAGGGCAGGCATAGGAAACGAAAGGACATGGCGCCCGGCACCCGCCGGGCGGAAGGGAGGCCACCGATGGCCGACACCAACCACGAGGGGCGCCAGCGCGTCTACCTCACCGTGCACGAGAACTTCGTGCGCGAGGACATCCACTACCAGGACTGGAAGAGCGGGGAGGAGAGGAGCTTCAACCTCGTGACGCTGCCCATGGGGACCGTCGTCGACGGCGAGGACCTCGGGGGCTGGCAGTTCAGCGCGCTCTTCGTCGACGAGAGCCGCTTCAAGGGCGAGCACTGGCGCGACATCCCGCTGCTCGCCGACCGCGAGGTGTGGCTGCGCCGCTCCGTGCTCGACGCGGACGGCAACCCCATCCCCGACGAGAACGGCCGCAACCAGGTGGAGACCCGCAAGGTCCCGCCCCAGGCCATCAAGGAGGCGCTCATCGAGTCGCGCCGCCGCTGGGCGGAGCTCCACCAGGCGCCCCGCCCGCTCGCGGAGCACGCGCAGGACGCACGAGCCTGCTCCGAGGCGATGCGCCCTTGCGCCGGCGACCCCCAGCCCGAGGCCGTGCGGGGTGAGCAGTGATGCGCAGGGCCAGGAGGAACATCCTGAGGCGCGTCACCTGCATCGTGACGGCCCTCGCACTTGTGGCGAGCCAGCTGCTCGGCGCGTTCGCCCCGGCCGTGGTCTACGCCGCCGACGGGACGACGATCACCTTCCTGAACGGCGGCACGGCGACCATGCACGGCGACGGCACCATCACCGGCACCATGCGCCTCGACCCCAACACCTACGTCGGGGGCGAGGGCTCCAACGCCTCCACGTTCGACGTGACGGGCCCCGACGGGCAGACCTACACGGGCTACTGCTACGAGTCGTGGACCAGCGTGTCAGACCACGACATGTACCCCGCCCCCGGCGCGGGGAGCTACGGCTTCACCGCCACGCCAACGGGAGACGGGACCTACCGGGTGATCCTGCACACCTCGGGCGCCGGGTCCTACGCCTACTGGGTCGTCGGCGCGACGGGGTACCCCGCCCAGACCGTCATCGTCCCGTCATGGCGCTTCACAATCAACGGCAAGGTGAGCGTGTCCAAGGCGAGCTCCAACGGCGAGGTGTCAGACGGCAACGGCCTCTACTCCCTCGCGGGCGCCGAGTACGGCGTGTACTCAGACGAGGGGTGCACCGACCTGGTGGCGACCATCACCACGGGCGACGACGGCACGGGCACCTCCAAGGACATCCCCGCAGGCGACTACTGGGTCAAGGAGACCAAGGCGCCCTCGGGCTATGCGCTCTCAGCGACCGTGACGCCCGCCACCGTGACGGCTGGCAAGACGACCGGCGTCGACGTCACGGACACCCCGCAGAACAACCCGCTTGGCTTGGTGATCGCCAAGCTCGACCGCGAGACCGGCGAGACGGCCCAGGGCGACGCCACGCTGGCCGGCGCCGAGTTCCGCGTGGACTTCTACGCCGGGAGCTACTCCTCGTCCAACCTGCCCGACAAGCCCGCCCGCAGCTGGGTGCTGCGCACCGGGGCGGACGGCAAGGCATCGCTCGACGAGGCGCACCTCGTCTCGGGGGACGCCTTCTACACGGACTCCAAGGGCAGCACAACCCTGCCCCTGGGCACAGTGACCGTGACCGAGACGGCAGCCCCCGAGGGCTACCTGCTCACCGACACGTCGCTCCACCTGGTGCGCATCACCGCCGAGGGCACCTCCGAGACGGTTGCCACCTACGTCGCCCAGAAGGCGCCCGACGACGTCATCCGCGGCGGCATGTCGCTCGCCAAGCGCGACCTCGAGCTCGACGGGACGACGCCCCAGGGCGACGCCTCGCTCGACGCCACCTACACCATCTACAACAAGAGCGCCTCCGCCGTCACCGTGGACGGCCAGTCCCGCAAGCCCGGCGAGTCCGTGTGGACCGGCACGGCGGACCCCGACGACGGGTCCCTCTCCACGGCAGCCGACCTGCTGCCCTACGGCACCTACGAGGTGCGCGAGACCGCGCCCGCCACGGGCTACCTCCCGGACGAGGCATGGTCCTTCACGTTCGAGGTCCGCGAGGATGGGAGGGTCTACAGCCCCGGCGAGGGCCAGTACAATGCGGACCAGGTGATCCGCGGCGGACTCGACGTGGCCAAGCAGGACCGCGAGACGCTGCGCTTCCGCCCGCTGGGAGGGGCCACGCTGGAGGGCGCCGAGCTCACCGTCTACAACGCGAGCGCGCGCGCCGTGCTCGTGGGCGGACAGCTCGTGCAGCCGGGCGACGCGTGCCTGACGCTCACGACCGACGCCGACGGCCTCGCCTTCGTGGCCTCCGACGGCCTGCCCTACGGCACCTACGTGGTCCGCGAGACCAAGGCTCCGAGGGGCTACCTCCTGAACGAGGAGTGGTCGCGCACCTTCGAGGTACGCGAGGACGGCTCGGTGGCGCTGCTGAACACGACCGAGGAAGCCGTCGACGACCAGGTCATCCGCGGCGACCTGCACCTCGTGAAGGTGCGCGAGCGCGGCATGGACCGCCTGTCGGGCGTCCCGTTTCTCGTCACCTCCGAGACCACCGGGGAGTCCCACGTCGTCGTCACCGACGCGAACGGGCAGATCGACACGGCAAGCTCCTGGAACCCGCACTCGCAGCGCACCAACGCCAACGATGCGGCCGTCTCCGCCGAGGGGGCGGTCGACGAGTCCGCCCTCGACCCCGACGCGGGCGTCTGGTTCACCGGCGCGACCGACGTCACAACCGACCCCATCGACAGCCTCGGGGCGCTGCCCTTCGACACCTACCGGGTGGAGGAGCTGCGCGTGGCCGCCAACGAGGGGCTCGAGCTCGTGACGCTCACGATTACGGTGACCCGCCACGGAACCGACGTGGACGGCGGCACCGTCGACGACGGCCCGGGACCGCACATCGAGACCGAGCTCACCGGCCGCGAGGGGACCCACATCACCAAGGCGTGCGAGGAGATGACGCTCACCGACACGGTCTGGTACGAGAACCTGGAGACGGGCCGCGAGTACACCGTCAACGGGACCCTCATGGACAAGGCCACGGGCGAGCCGCTGCTCGACGCGGACGGCAACCCCGTCACGGCCAGCACCACCTTCAAGGCCAAGACCAGCTCCGGCACCGTGGAGCTCGAGTTCACGTTCATGGCGAGCCTCACCAGCCACGTCTCCATCGTCGCGTTCGAGAGCCTGCTCGAGGACGGCGTCGAGGTGGCGGTCCACGCCGACATCGAGGACGAGGACCAGACGGTGCACGTCCCCGAGATCGGAACCACGGCGTCCGACTCCGAGACGGGCGCGCACGTGGCGCTCGCCGACGACTCCGTGACCATCGTGGACACGGTCGCCTACCAGAACCTGCTGCCCGGCCAGACCTACCAGCTGACGGGCACCCTCATGGACAAGTCGACCGGCGAGCCGGTGACGGGCGCCGACGGGAACGCCGTCAGCGCCACCGCCGAGATTGTGCCCGAGTCCCCGGACGGCGAGGCGACGGTGGAGCTCTCCTTCGACGCCACGCAGCTCGCGGGGCACGACGTGGTCGTGTTCGAGCGCCTCTACCTCGGCGAGGACGAGGTCGCCGAGCACGCGGACATCGAGGACGCGGGCCAGACGGTCACGCTGCCCAAGATCGGCACCACCGCCACGGCGGGCGGCGTCCACGAGGCGACGGCGTCCGAGTCGCTCACCATCACCGACGTGGTCGCCTACGAGGGGCTCGTCCCCGGCGAAGAGCACGTCGTGGAGGGCACGCTCGTCGACAAGGCGACGGGCGAGGCCATCGAGGGCGCCACGGCGTCCGCGACCTTCACGCCCGAGGAGGCGAGCGGGAACGTCGAGGTCACCTTCACCATCGACGCCTCGCAGCTCTCCGGCCACGGCCTGGTGGCCTTCGAGCGCGTCTCCTGGCAGGGGCACGTCGTGGCCACGCACGAGGACCTCTCCGACGAGGGCCAGACCGTCCACGTCGAGGAGCCCAAGGTGCCCGAGAACCCGACCACGCCGCGACTGCTGCCAAAGACGGGCGACGACACCCGACTCGGGCCGTTCGTGGCGGCGATGGTGGTCAGCGGCTCCGGGCTCGTCGCGCTCGGCATGTTAGAGCTCCGCAGGCGCCGCCGCGAAGACGGCTGGGACGGTGACGACCCCGACGACGGCTACCCGCACATCGGGCGGGGCCGCGCCACGCAGGTCATGCCCGACCTCGGCCAGAGGAAGGAGGTGATCGTGTGAGGAAGGCGATCCTGGTGGCACTCGGCGTCATCGCGCTGACAGCCTACGCCTGCTGCCGAGTGGCGGGCGAGGCGGACCGGATGGCGGGGCTCAGCCGGTAGCGTAATATCAGCGATGGTGAATGATGAGGCGGCGGTCCTTCGGGGCCGCCGCCGAATATATTTCGCTCAAGCAAAGTCGAGACGAAATGTAAAGGCACCACATCATAATACAGGCAGCTGACTAGGGTTCTTCCCTGCGGGTCTTGACCCTGTCAATGAGACCGTATTTGACGGCTTCATCAGCGAACATGTAGTTGTCACGATCGGTATCTGATGCGATTTCAATGACGGGTCGACCGGTACACTCTGACAAGATGCCGTTAACTGTTGCCCTGACATCGAGAATATGCTTTGCCGCGATCTCGATCTCGGTTGCCTGCCCTTGGACCCCGCCAAGCGGCTGATGGATGAGAATCTGGCTGTGAGGAAGTGCAAAGCGCTTTCCCTTTGTCCCAGCCGCAAGTAGAACCGATGCCATAGATGCGGCCATCCCCACGCAAATCGTAGATACGTCACAGCTGACGTACTGCATCGTGTCATAGATTGCGAAACCGGCAGAGACACTGCCTCCCGGAGAGTTGATGTACATGACGATATCTTCATCGGAGCTTATTGATTCGAGTTGGAGCAGCTCGCTGACTATCATCATTGCGGTCTCATCGGTAATCTCGCTGTTCAGGAATATGACCCTATCCGTGTAGAAGCTGGTCGGTATATCAATTGCCTTGTCCGACTTAAGGACGCTCGGAAAAAACATTCTGATTCCCTTCTAGTACATTAGTCCGCTGCGACGACCTCTGTTTCAGAACCCCGAGCATTGCCTTCGCCTTCGCCCTGTCGGGATTGGTCGTCATGCCACGGCAGATGGACACTGGCCTCCGAGTCTTCACATCCAGGTACAACGCGAGCATGCTTTTGGTGTTTCAGTCTTCGTAATCGCCAAATGCCAGGCCGGGCATCGCCTCCTCTACGAGTTTGCGCATCTTACGTTCCTTTTCTGCCTCCACTACCGATCCGATGTCATAGGTACGATGCTGCACACGCCTCTTCGGGGGGAGTGACTTGCTGGTGCGAGCGATTGGCTCATACGTCCCGATGTCCCTGAGCGCCGCGACGAACGGCCTGAGATGGGAGGTAAAGACGAGCGCCTCCGTATCCTCGCAGCGCTTCTCGAGGTGCTGCAGTTGCGAGACGCTGAGCAGCGGCTCGGTCTTTCCGCTTGGAGCATGGACTTCCCCTGCAAGCTCGCTGATGTGCCTCATGAACTCAAGGCCCCGCGAACCCATGTAAATCCATGTGTCGACGTTGTCCAGGATGACCTCCTTGAGATCATCGCCATACACGTGCGTCAGCTGATGCTCGGACTGGAGGACGAAATGAAGCCTGATGTTGCGGGATCTTGCGGCAGATACGAGCGCGGCCATATCGGGCACCTTGCACGGAAGGTTCCCGAACTCGTCGAGCACGAACTCGACCCTCCTGGGTAACGTGCCATTGCATGCCGACTGCGCATAACTCACGAGAGCCGACATGACCTGGTTGACAATGCCGACGACAACCGGGCCGAGCGAGTGGGTCTCGTCTGGCGAGATGAGGAAGAATGCGCGCTTCTCCAAAGCGATGTCTGCTGGGGTAAAGTCGGAGCGAGAGAGTACGTCCATGAGACCGCGCTGGCCCGCATAGAGCGACATGGGCTGGCGGAAGACGGAAAGGATGGACATACGTGTGTCGTTTGGCGCATCGATGGTTCCGCTGGCGTACTGCGCCGAAAGGCTGTCATCGCCCATGCTCGCAAAGAACTCGGCGAGGATCGTCTTGCCCATGCCAGACCTTGAGTTGCCCTTTCGGTCCATAAGAGCAACGCTCTCCAGCGTGAACTCTTCCTTGGACACGCCTTTCTCAAGCATTCCCAGGGAGAGGCCGAGGAAGTAGTCTGTAGCCGTTGCCGTCCAAAACGGGTCTGATGAATTGCTCTCAAGCTGGGAGAACACAGAAAGCCCAAAGTTTCGAAGATACAGGAAGGCGCGATCCTCGTTGCCTGCGGCATACTCATCCCATGCGATGGCGAGTGGGTTGTAGCGATGGGGACTCTTCGCCGGCTCCCTGAGGTCGAGGACGTATGTAACGTAGCCCATGCTCTCAAGCAGCTCCTGTGTCTGCTGGTAAATCTCCCCCTTCATGTCGTTAACCACGAGACTACTCCCGGCAAGTATCATGGTCTGAATCGACGGATATACCACTCGACGAGTCTTTCCACGTCCGGTCGAGGCAAAAGTAATCGAGTGAGAGTCATCGCTCACGACGCGACAGGTACCGTCATCGTCGCACCACACTACCGGGCCTCCTGCGGGGCAAAGGCTGGAGATGCGCTCATACAATCCGCTGTCGTGCCTGCCGTCATTGAGGAGCCTGATGCATTCGTTTACATTGCATGCTGTGGTGGTGCGACGAACCTCGTCCTTAGTTGCGAATCGTCCAGACATATTCCCTCCTAGAAGCCAAGAGAACGGCTGCGACCTACAAATGGCGCATCCTTCAGGTGACGGTCAAACAGGTGGTCTAGGGCATAAACGTCATGACTACTTGCTTCCAGCTCGTAAGAAGCCATAGTCGCGATGGCATCGATGAAGCTGTAGTTGACGCCACGCCCCATCGCGATAAGCTCGCTGATTTTAGCCAGCACCATTCCGCTCGAATCCATGAATCGATTTGACGTCATGCGGTTGAACTCCCCGAGAAGCTGCTCTGGCTTGGGGATGGCCATGTCGACCCTGTACACGGCAATTCCACAGCCAGAGACGATGGACTTAACCAACGGATCGACTTTGACGGGAAGGTCGGTGTACGCCTTGAACAAGAAGCTGCTGTCCGTCCAGGAGCGGATGTGGCCGAGGAACCTTTCCCATGCAGGCAGGCCCAAGTCCTCGCCCAGCCACGAGGTCAAGTCGATGCAATCGACCCCAGTGAAACCGCTCGTAATCTCTGCGACGTGAACGGGGTCGTCAACGAACCGGGAGTAATCCTCGTTGCTACCACCATAGGGATAGTTGCGCGACATGAAGTGACGGTGCGGAGAGTCGCGAAACCCGGACTCGGAATAGGAGCGACTCGCCAGTTCGCCGATGAGATCCTCTTCACCGACGTCTCGAATGCTGGGAATCGTCAGCACGAGTGCGGGACGAGGATTGGTCTCCGGCCAAAGGCCCAAAATGCGAGCGTCTTCCTTCGAAGTGTTATACAGCATGGATATACCTCCAATCGGCAATTGCTGTCTGCTGATGAATTGCAGGTGCTAAAGCCCGATTTGCGACTCGGCAGTTACTCACAGGCGCCAGTAGGCGCATCGTCGTCTTGAAGGTGGTCCAGCACCGCCTGAATGAGTTCCCACTCTTCTTCGGACTCAATTGGATGAAGGCCGACGGCTGATAGCCCAGACCCATAGCTCATGACGCTGCCGGGGTCGATGATGCTGGCATATACCTTGGTGTTGCCGTCCTCGTCTTGCGCATGATCGGTGTAGACGATGTAGTGGCGCCCAGTATCTGCGTTCTGGAACGAGAAGAGGCCCTCACACTGCATGACGTTGCCGTTGTCATCGAGCGCCTTGAACTCGAGCTTATCAATCATGTCTGTTCCGTCCTTTCTGGGCAGGTTGCGTCACGTTCGAAGCGCCGGGGCCAGAGCGAGCTGCCGCCCCCGGCGCATGTTGGGACTAGTGGTTGTCGTGTTCCTCGTATTCGAACTCATACGACCCGTCCTCGAGCTGCTTGAGCCAGGTGTGCCCATGGGACGAGCTGGGGCCGGTCGTGTACACGTCGAGACGCTTGAGGCTGCCGTCGGGGTTGTACTCGGCCTTGCCGGTACTTCCGGTGACGTTCTTATCACCCTTGATGCGCCAGGTATCCTTGCCTTCGCCGCGGGTGTAGTGCTCCCTGTGAGACATGCCTTTCTCCTTTCGCTTGACGTCCGTGGCGCCGAGCTGTCGGCGACCTCACCCTCTGTCACCCTCTGTTATGTTCTGGAGGTCGAACTTCTTAAGGGGGTTGGGCAGAATAGTCCGGAAGAGCTTTGCATGCCAGCGGCCCCTGGGATTCCGCTTTAACGCGGGTCCCGGGGCCACTTCGTCAATCACATCGTCTGCCTAGCAGATAACGTCCGCGAGCTCATCCTGGAGGCGCCTCTTCAACGCGCGCGAGAGCTGGGTGATCCGTGGGGCGCTGACACCAAGTGCCACCGCCGCATCCTTGCCCGTCATCTTGTGAAGAAGCACCTGAAGGATGATGCAGTCGCGACGGGTCTTGACCACACGACTAACCGCCGCCTTGATCCTCGACGTGGTGTCGCGCTCGTCCTCCGCAGCGAAGGGCTTGTCCCCGCCCTCCGCTGCGATGATATCGACGCGGCAGATGTCTGAGCCATCCTCCACGGGCGTGTCGAGGCTCGTCGCGTGGACAACCTTTGAGGCGGCGAGCACCTCAGCAACACGCGACTCGCTGAGCCCTGTCGCTACGGCGATGCCCTTCACATCGTTCGTGCCGCCGTTTGTTGCCTTGCGGATGGCGAGCCAGGCGGAGATCTCCGCCTGGCTCATCCCGCCGTGAGCCTCGGTGTTCTGCTCGCGCAACACGACCCCCCTGACGTCTGGCCAGAGGTACGTGGTCAGGGCTCCGAGCTCGGGCTGCCAGCCGTCGATCTTCAAGGTCACCACCTCCATCGCGGAGCTGAAGGCATCGGTGAGGTCGCTCGTAAACGCGTACTTGGCGCAAATCGAGTACACGAAGGGTGCCAGGCTGTAGATCAGGCTCTCGCGTGCTGCCTGGCCGCGGCGCTGCTGAGCGAGGGTCGCCCCGTCAGCCTGCCCCGCCTTGGCCAGCTCAAAAAGGCGCTGGCGGGTCTTGTTGTCATCCAGACCGGAGCGCTTTGCGCCCTTCACCATTTCGACGACATAGCTATCGACCATTTCTTTCTCCTCTCGTACGACTTCCTTTCGAGAGGAGAATGAGTGGGGGAGATTGGGGGAAATAAGGATTCGATAAGGGTAATAGTCCCCCTCTCTACTTGGCAGAGTAGTCCGTCCTACCAACCAGTCACTGTTGCTTAGGAACTTTGAGCGCCTGCCATGTCACTGCTCAAGACCAATCAGGCGGCCTATGGTCGACTCATGCTTCGAGAGAAAGGTGCCTGACCGCTCGAGGAATCCCGAGATGCAACCAGGCTCTACCGGCACTGGGCACGTCATTGACAACCGCGCCTCCGCATCAAGCATGTCGACTTTGAGCAGGCCCCAGCCTGCATTCCTACGCGCCACTGCTGCGGCCCGTAAGGCGAGCCGTATGGCATCATCGCCCGTCGCGCTCGGCATGGCCAGCCGCACCCTGGCATGGACTCCCAGGCTAGTACTGCAAGAGACCTCCAGCAGTCTTGACCTTCCGGCGAGTCCAACTGGCCCCATTGCATGGAATCCCCCTGGTGTCGGTGCGATGATAAAGCTCTCTCTTGTAAGGCCCATGTTCCCGAAGCAGCTGCTCACGTAGTCCGAGTACGCCTCCTCCGGAATTCTTTCGCTAAGGGCCCGAATTTGCACGGAGTCGATTTGCTGTGAGCTGGATCTGGTACATTCGTCAAGAATGGCCAGTGCTTTTTTTGGTGAGCCGTCCCTCGCGCCAATCTCCAGAGCCCCCGAGGAAACGCAAAAGGCATAGTCAATCAAGCTGGCCATCTTGAGGGAGTCCTCAGCGGTTTTGGCAACTGGCCCCAATAGCTCCAGTTCGCACCCTGCCTTCCAAGATTGCGCGCTGATGTCGATGGCGGGACATACGTACTCAGCGATATGAGCTGCGACTGCGAAGGCAGCTGTTTCGCAACCTCTGCTGATTCTGATTCCCGTTGGGAGAGCCATGCGGCAACCTCCGTCAAGCCGCCTTATTACTTTGCGATTTGTGGTTTTGATTGTGGTATCGGGCATGCTGCCATTCCCTTTCTCGTGGCGCCTAGGGTCAGTCGGACCTCACTAGAAGTGATTCCGTAATGCTTGGTGAGATTAAGACCTTGAACAAGAACGCCCATGCCATAATCAGTTGGAAAAGAATGGGAGGGTTATCGTGATTCAGAATTCAAAATCCACCCGCGCGGCAACGCTCGTGTTTTGCTCACTCTTGGTTGGGCAAAGGGCTTTTCAGGGCAATCAGGTTCTACATGCTTTGAGCCAGAGTGGTGTGCTTGACCCCAACCTTCCGGCCAGGAAGTTGCAAGAGGGTAGCTCCGGAAAAGGTTTCACGTGGCAATGGTATCTGCCGGGAGCTCCTGAACGGAAAAAGACAAAGAAGGGCGGCTATGTAAGGAATTGGACTCCATCACAGGGCAAGGGGCTAACCGAAGCCGTCATGTCCGCACTCGAACGGGCACCTCTCTTGAACTCTGATGGGCTAGCTGACAAGGCAGCATACGAGACCCTCGTCGATGCACTGTGCTTTGCGGACGCTCTCGACGCGAGGGGATACGGGTTCCTCACAAGCATGTCCACACAATCCAGGGACGCTCGCATGGACGCTGTGCGCGAGTTCTTCTCCGAGTTCTTTGCCCAAGGCACGCCTGCCTACAACGCACGCCATAGAGATAAACGCAGAAGCGCCGATTCTGTCGGCAGTCTTGTCTTCACGGGCGGGATGACAGAGCTTAAAGTAAACGACGGTCGCAGCCTATGCGAGCAGGATGGAGGGGGTCGATGGGACTATAAGGGTAGCGGTCGAGACGCCATCCTTTGTCCCCCACGGGTCGACCCCGACGGCGGAGGTGTCGGCGCACTGACCGCCGCTCTGGCGGTCCTATACGCCCTCAGCTATGGCGATTCCGCCGACAAGCAGCCCTTAGTGGAGCAAGACGAGTTCGTCACTCGTCTCGAAAGCCTCTATGTTCGAGCAAGTGGGACCGCGAAGCTAGAGGATGTTTTCGACCAGACGAATATGAGGCGGATGCGCTTCGATCCCAAGTCGCTCAGTAAGACCTATTGGAGTATCGTCAAGAGGGTGGGTCTAGTTGAGTCGATAAGCAGGGTCTCAATCGGGTTGTCCGAGGGTCACTTCCTGCCTACCCGACTGGTTTCGGACTTTGATGGATTCTATCGAATAAAGCAGGACGACCCTACAAGAGGATCCGTTGCACGGCAGCTTCTCCAAGACGTTCTCGACGCACTCCTCACCTCGCTGGGCTTGGGGCGTCGGCGGCGGCAAAGCGGCGCAAGGCGCCAGGGAATCGGGCTCTTTTCGATACCTCGTCTCAACTCGGACCTCGATGATAGGAGCGAGCTTCGAAGCATGGTGTGCGAGCGTCTTCGTGAGGCGGAGGCAGCACGTCTGGACGAGAGGCAGGGCGGTGTCGTGTTCCTCACGGGCGAGGGGGGAATGGGAAAGTCCGTCGTCGCCGCGCTGGCCGCAGAGGACTGGTCAGGCGCAGAGAAGGACCGCGCCGTTATCTGGTGCCCCTTCGATAGGACGATCCAACGTACGCTGGAGAACCTTGGGCGAAGGATTCACGAGGAGCTTGGGCATGACTTCGGAACGGGTGATGAGGTATACAAGTACGTCATCAAGTTCCTCGAGGATTACGACAAGGAGATCTTGCTCGTCATAGACAACGCCTATGCGCCCGGCACCAGGATGGCGGCTCTAGGACTTACGAGCGAAGGCCTGCCCTATCGCAGTCTCATGCTTACCAGGCATACCAGCACACTCATCACAACGCGTTTCGCAATCAGTCGAGACGAGGGATACAACACAGTGGAGGTGCCGGGCATCAACAAAGACGGCTCCTTCGAGCTCTTCAACAAGCGCGTGCAGCCGCCGAGGATTGATGACCAGCGCAGTGATTTCGAGAAGCTCTATCGGCGGCTCGACGCGAACACTCTCGTCCTCGCAGTGAGCGCTGCCGCTTACAAGAATCTTCTCGAGCTGGACCTGTGCGAATCACTGGCAGAGTTCAGGGGGATGCTAGATGAGGTGTTCAGCAAACTAGGTGAAGACGTCGGTGACGTAGGCGTGGAGGTGCTCGAAGAGGGAGGCGTGGCCGTCCCAGTCCGCCGTGAGCCATCGCAATGGATAAGCGCCTTGTTCATGGTTGACGACCTGAGCGCCGCCGAAAGGGCAGTCCTCGCCTGCGTTCGCCTACTCCCGCAAGAAGGCGCACCGGCAGGGCTTGTCAGTCGCGCCCTCAGGGGCATCTCGATTGATGGCAAAGAACTCGTAAAGGCCCTGAGGAATCTAAAGGATGAGAGACTGCTTGTATGGGAGGGGCACAACGGAATCCCCTACATCCGAATGCATGACGTAGTGGCCGCCGCATGCGATATCAGTGACATCAGCACTTCCAACGGTTCGACCGAGAACGTCGTTCTCGTTTTTGCAGAGGGGCTATGGCGAAACAAGAGCCTACGCGGCGCCAGCGCGCTCGACACGCGACGAGCGGTGGAGTACGCATACTCGGAGATGCTCGAGAGCGGCCATGACCTCGATTCGCGCGAGGCCTTCTCGGAAGGCGCCGAAGTCACACCGGAGCTACTCTACCTCGTTGCGCGCGACGCTGCGCTCTTGACCGCCCTCGGGAAGACGCGCGAGTCGAGGCTTATGCGGTCTGTGCTCGTCCGCGAGCTCAGCGGGATTGACGAGATAGAGAGTCGTGTGAACTGGCGACTGTTGCGAGGGGCGGTGCTCGACGAGGCTGAGGAGCTGGATGTTCGACCAGAAGACATGCGAAAGGCGATTTCTGCTCAAGCAGAGATTGACTTTGCCGTGGAGGATGGGCGCTGCGGAGACTATTCCAGCGCAATCAGCCGTTGCAGCGATGTTCTCGACAGCATCGACTTGGATGACGGGGCAACCAGTGACGCGCACAGTGACATTGGTCGGCTGTGGCTGCTGCTCGCCGCGCGAGCGTTGAGGACAAGGGGCTACGTCGCGTTCGACCGTTGTTCCAACACGGGGATTGAGATGAGCGAGAAGGCGGCGGGGTACCGCCAATCCCTAGAGGATAAGCGGCGTGCCATGTCCCTCATCGAGCGCGCCATCTCCAACGGTCCATTATCCGGCAGGTTCGCAGGTACCCTGGTTAGAGACAGGGCATCCATCTTGGTGACCACCGCTTACTCCGAGAGCTATGCCGGACAGGCACAGGAAGATCAGGGTAGGCAGTGGGAGGACTACGCTGACGCACTGAAGCATATTGACGAAGCTATCGGTGTCTATAGACAGCTGCTTGATGAAGCCGGTAGCGCTGATACAAGAGACATCGAAATCTCCTATGCGACTGCAATCTACCAAGCAGGGCTCCACGAGGAAAGGACTGCGCAGGGCCTGTCGAGGGCAGGCGACGATAAGTCCGCAGCTGAAAAGAGGCATGCCGCGCTCGAACATAGGATGGAGGCGCTAGAGATAAGGTCGCGTCTCCTAAGCTTGACCCATATGGACACGGCCCGGGCATGGATAAGCGTGGGGAGTTCTCTCTGTCACGAATGCGACTGGAAAGCTGCCCGGCTTTGCTTACAGGCCGCTCAATTCATCCTCCGGTCGCATACCAGCACTCCGACAGCAACAGGCAATATGCTCAAGGCCTTAGAAGACAGGCTTGTCAAAGCCCCGTTGGAAAGCCCCGTCGTAAACGGAAGCTATTACTCGAGGCTGTTAGTCTTGACTAGTAGCCTCCCGCTCGACTGAAATGTAGATCAAGCGCCCCGACACCTTGGCTTGGGAGCTCCACTATCTAAGGCCGTACGTGTACAGACACGACTCCGCTGTGAGTAAGTGGGTCGCGGGATGTCCCGGACGCCTCAGCCGCGTTACGGGCAACCAGTAGAGCCCGAGGGACAGGCATGCGCATCAAGTTCGATGCTAGAGTGCAACATGACTGGGGCTCTGTGAATGTGGCAAGCCTAGCTCCTTCAAGAGCGATCCAGGCCTACGATGACTTGAGAAGCCACCGCTTCACAGAATGAGGTTCCGGTCACTTTGCGTGTTGTTTCGTGGCACCTGATAAGCCGCTGAACGCCGCTAAGGCATCTCCAAGACGTGAGGTAGCTGCTGTGGCGCGAACCCCTGCAAGCCTTCTCCTTGGTAAGGCTATTGGGACAAGGTCAAAACTCGTAAAGCTCATATACATCTATTTCCAAGTTCTGACTTAATCAGTCGGTTCTCCCCTCCATAACAGAGCATGAGGACGGACTAACCCGTCACACGAAGAAAGGACAAGACATGAGCTGGGGTTACTACTCGTACGACATCGACGACAACGACAACGAATACTGCGCGAAGACCGATTTCCGTGGCGATGGCACGGTCCATCGCTACGAGGGCACTGACGGCGATTTCGGCAAGGGGCATGGCCACCGCGTGTATGGCAGCACCGATGACTACCTGAGCGGCGCCGACCCGACCTACGACCGCCCGGCCGATGTGCAGGAAAGCCAGGGGCGCAACTGGGACGAGCGTCACTAGCTGGAGCACAGGGCAGAGCAAGAGCAAGATGGCCCGCCAGACTCCTGGGAACGATTGATGTGCATACCTGTTCGCAGGCGAGCTGAACCGAAAGGAGGCGCGAAATGGAGTTCTTCGAAGATGTCATTAGCCTTGTGACCGCAGATAGCGACTACGCGTTCTGCGTGGGCTGCGATGACGGTTGCAGCTGCGACGACTACAGCTGCGAGTGGGCGTAAGCACCAGACATCGGCGGGGCCTGCTGGGCCCCGCCTCACCACGACAGATTCTGACAAGGAGGCCAACAGTGAAGAAGTCGCGTTTCAACCTCATCGTCCCGTACAGGAACGGAAGGACTATCATCTTCAATACTCGTTCGGGTGGAATTGGCCTCTTCGACAACGAGTTCATGGACCGGTACGAGAGTGGCTTCATGTCAGATAGTGAGAAGGAGGCCCTCGCGCGTCGCGGAATGCTGGTCAACCCTTGCAAAGACGAGCTCAGCGAGGTCAATGCGGATCGTCTCGAGGGGATCGTCGCCCGCGGTGTCAAGGAGTATCGTATTTGGACGACTTCGGCTTGCAACGCCCGCTGCTTCTACTGCTTCGAGAAGGGCATCCGTGCCATGTCCATGTCGGAGGAAACTGCTTGCAAGGTTGCCGAAGTGATCGAAGAAAGCATTGAAGACGGCGACCAGCTTTTTGTTGAATGGTTCGGTGGAGAGCCTCTCTGCAACATGGGGGTCATCGACTATTTGACTCGAAGGCTCGATGCTATTTGTGACGAACATCACGTGACCTACCACGCGAGTATGGTTACGAATGGAAGCCTTGTCACACCGGAGGTCGCGCACAAGATTGCACACGAGTGGCATGTTGAAAAGATCCAGGTGACCTTGGACGGCTACGCCACGGAGTACGAGGCCATCAAAGACTACAAGAACCCTAAGATCCACAACTTCCTGGCCGTCGTGAGGGGAATTCACCACTTGCTCGATAACGGCGTTCGCGTCTCCATGAGGATGAACTACACGACTGACAATTACGGTTCGCTCTCCGAGCTCGTTGACTATCTGCATCATGAGTTCGAAGGAGAGAAGGGCATCCACTACTACGCGTATCCCATCTGGAGCTCTCTGAACGCTGCAGATGCAGACGCCTTCGTGTCGGACACAAGGGCGGACGAAAACCTCATCAAGCTCTTCGACAAGATGCTCAAGTACGGCATGGAGGACCCAAGGAGCCTCGTGCGACTCCGCTATCGCAAGCATCAGTGCGGCGCTTGTCGAATCGGCAGCTACACAATCCTTCCCGACGGCAGGGTTGCGAAGTGCAGTGAGGCATTTTCACACCCAATCGGGGACATCTGGAGCGGTGTGACGGACTATAAGACACAGGGTATCTGGACGGACGGTGCCGTGGACGACAAGTGTCTCGAGTGCGTATACCTGCCCATCTGCCAGGGTGGTTGCAAGGCGTCGAAGTGTGCGGGGATGGAGCAGTGCTTCGCATACAAACCTATCTATCCGCAGCTTATCTCGTGGTACATGGACTACCTCGTTGAGAAGAAACGTGAGATGGCTTGAGCGACATCTGTCCATGTCGCCCGTCTCAACACTCGCGGAAGATACGCGTGCGTCGTGGTCCAAAGGTGGCAAACCGTGCATGAAGAGCAAATGAGAAGAGTGTGGCGTCACGATGGTTTTCATACATCTCACTACAGCACTCCAGACTATTGCTGTGATCTTGATTACTGCTGCCCTTGTCTCCTTCGCAGCAGGCATACGTATCCACAAGTGCCTCAGCCTGCTACACGCGGGAACTGCCCTATTGCTTGCCGCCTGTGTTGTCGCAGACGGGACCATCTGGCCCAGGACGGCACACCTCGTGCTGGCCTGGATGGCGCTGGGAGTCTCCCAGTCATTCGCCAGGCGAGCAGCTAGGCCGACAGCCCTGCTGCTCGGTGTCACTCAAGCCGTATTGATGACTACTGGAGTGGTCATGTCGGACGTCTACGATGTTTTCGCCCTGAGGCGCACGCTTGTTGCGGCAGTTGCTATTCCGTCAGCCATCCTTCTGTTCGATGTCTGGGCGGCCGCTATATATGACGACATGACAGAGGTTTCACCCGCTGATTGCGTGATCCTTGTCGGGCTTGCTGCCATGGCGGGGCTCCATGCCCTGCTAAGCGGAAGCGCCGTTGAGTTTTCTGCCCTCGGTTACGTTAACACGTCAGACCCTCTGTGGCTCTGTAGTCTCCTCGTCGCATGTACTGCGGGTCACATCTGTCACTTCTGGGGTGAGCACTTTGGTGTTAGTGCCGCATCTGGCACTGCAGTACTGCTAATCTGCTCCATCGCCGTCCTGCTGGCCATATTGGGGCGCCCATATGATGGAGTCGCTTGCGCAGTCGTTGCTGCCTGCTCTTTGCGCAGTCAGGGAATCGAAGCGTCAGCGTCGTGCGCTGCTCTCGCAGCCGTGTGTGCTTTCGCTGCCAGCATGGCCCCAAGCGACCTTAGTGCGAAGTGGGCTATCTGGTCAGGAGAGTCATATTGGCTTGAGTATTACCGTGATTTCGACCAGACGGCAGCTGCATCCGTGGCGACAGGCGGGCTTCCCCTAGGAGAAGGGATTGGGGCGCATATTGGCGTCTGGTCAAACGTCCCCAGTGGCGTCGCTCCCGCCATCATGCAAGTCCTACGCGTGTTTGGACTTCCTGGTTTTTCCCTTCTCTCCATCGCCGCAAGCTGTGCGATCTTTGTCGGAATAAACCAGTTCACCGCTGCGGGTCGGCGGATTAGCGGCGGGCTTCTCGTCTCTATGGGGTTAGTGCTTGGCATGCAAATACTGACCGTGTTGGGCTTCGTGCCGAACTTGTCGCTGCCGAGCTCGCCGTTTCTTGCGACCGCAAGCTTGACAACGCCTCTTGTCCAGGCTGGCGCCGTTGCCTTGGCCGTTGTCGTAGAAAGGCGTATTGCCGAAGGTGTGCGACCCATGCCAATTGCCTTGCCAGCGCCACCGGAAGAGACAGTCGAGCTTCTAGAGTGGCTCGAGCACATGAAGGATGGGGATGGGACCGCAGGCGATGGCCCCGATGACAAGTAGCCGCAAGCTGAGGATCGTATTCGGGCCACTAGGGACCCCGGACGTTTTTCCGGACTCGCTCCGGCTACGCCGCGCGGACCATCTCCTCACGGGCCTGCCGGATCGTCCTCCATCCTAGCGCCCTCTTGACCTTGCCGCTGCGGTACCACTCGATGCGGCGGTCGAGCTCGGCGGCGAACTCCTCGTAGCCCACGCCCGACCAGTCCCTCCCCTCGAAGAAGTCGCACTTCGGCGTGCCGAAGAAGCCCTCCGCGCGGGCGTTGTCCGGGCTCCTCGCCCTGCGCGACATCGAGCGCACGACGCGGCCCTCCTCGCAGGCCTCCGCCCAGCCGCCGCCCATGTAGACCGAGCCGCCGTCGGTGTGCAGCACGAGGGGCCTCTCCTCGGTGGGCCCGACCGCCTCGACGAGGTCGGAGAGCATGCCGGCCATGAGCCCCTTGTCCGGGTGCCTGGACAGCCTCCGGCACACCGGCCACCCGTCGAAGCAGTCGATCGCCGGGGAGAGGTAGGCCTTGTACCCGTCGAGCCTGAACTCGGTGACGTCGGTGACGACGAGCGGCCCGGGCTCGGGAGCGTGGAAGTCGTGGGTGCCGTCCCCGGCGAGCGGCAGGTTGGCGGGCCGCTCGGAGAGCTCGCCGGCGTAGCTCGAGTACCGCGCGCGGCGCGCCATCTGCGCCGCCTTGCGCGCGACGAGGCCCTCCTCGGCCATGATCGCGCGCACGACCTTCTCGGAGGCCACGACGGGCGTCGTCATGTCCCCGGGCGCGAGGTCGCGCCAGGAGACGGGCTCGCCCTCCCCGGAGCGCAGGTCGGCGGTGACCGACCCGGCGCCGTACGCCCCGCCGCTCGCCTCGAAGGAGGCGCGCGCGCACGCGCAGGGCGGCCTTGGGGTCGGGCCTAGACGCCCTCGCGGCCTGGTCCAGGTAGGTGCCCTTGGGTATCGAGAGCGTCTCGGTCACGTCCCGGAGCCCGACGAGCGGGCGCCTCCCCCGCGCCAGCTCCCCGGCCCGCCACTCCTCCATGCTGGTCAAAGAGGCCGGGCCTGGTGCTTTTAGGACGTCCAACACCGCCAGCGCCTCCGCCAGCTTGACCTCGGCCATCCTCGCGCGCTCCGCAGGCTCCTCCGGCAGGTCGGCGCCCCAGTCGCGCCAGTCGGTCTGCTCGGGTGCGTCCGCCATCGAGGCCCCCTCCCGCTCGCGGCGGGCGCGCGCCGCGTACCTCGGGCTGCCCTCGCCGTGGGCGCAGTGCATGCGCTCCGGCCGGTTCGGCATCTCGTTCGCGGCGAGCTCGCCCGCCTCCTCCATCCTGAGCCAACGATACAGGTTGTCGCGGGTCGGGAACAGCGGCAGCCGTCGGCAGGCCTCCGGGACGCTCAGGCCGCTGCGGTGGAACTCCCAGAGGATCCCCTCGCGCTCCTCCCTGGTGTACATCGGACTCCCTCCTGGACCAAGCTCGGTCCGAGATTTTGTCCGGGGTCCCAAACTGCTCAAAAACCGATGCTCTTTTGGGACTGCGGTGGGAATCCTGGACCAAATCCATCCTATGCGACTAGCCC
>CALUJT010000286.1 GCA_944321005.1 uncultured Atopobiaceae bacterium
TCCTGGACCACGGCGTTCTGGACCGCCCAGGCCTCGTAGACCCACACGGTGTCGAACATGTTGGCGCGCAGGCCGCTGACCTCGTCGTCCACCTCGTACGGGACAAGCTCGACCTTGGACCAGTCGCCGCCGTCGGCCTCCACGCAGTGGCGCACGGTGGCCTGCTCGACGGGCATGTCCCACGTGGCGTAGGTGTGGCCCTCCATGGCGGCCGGGTGCGTGACGCCGTCCTCCTCGCGGCTCATGATGCCGGAGGTGTTGTGCTGGATGATGGCGGCCACGGCAGAGTAGGGCATCGGCTGGTCGGAGGCCAGGTTGTTGGCGATGTAGTCCTGGTAGGAGACGCCCATCTGGGCACCGCCGGCGCCGATCAGAGCGTCCGCGCCGTCCGCGGGCGGCTGGACGATCTCCACCTCCAGGCCCTCGTCGGCAAAGTAGCCCTCGGCGAGCGCCACGTAGATGCCGGTGTGGTTGGTGTTGGGGGTGTAGTCGAGGACGAAGGAGACCTTGGTCTTCTCGCCGTCCGCGGGCTCGGCGGAGTCGTCCGCGGCGGGGGCCTGCGCGCCGTCGCAGGCGGCGAGCGCGGCGGTCGTCGCGGCGGCGCCCGCGACGGCGACGAACTGGCGGCGGTTGAGGCTCTTTGCGAGGTTCCTATCGCTCATTGTTGTTCCTTTCTGCCCGCTTCCAGGGCATGCACGCACGCTGGGCAAGCTCCACGAGCTTCATGAGCCCCAGCGAGAGCGCGGAGATGACGATGATCGAGGCAAACATGCGGTCATACGAGAAGGACTTGCGCACGCGCGTCATGTAGACGCCCAGGCCGACGTTGCCGCCGAGCCACTCGGCGATGACCGCGCCGACGATGGCGTAGGTGGCGGAGATCTTGAGGCCGCTGAAGAACTGCTCCGTCGCGGCGGGCAGCTTGGCGTACCAGAAGATCTGCCAGCGCGAGGCGTTCATCGTGCGCATGAGGTCGATGACGTCCGGGTCGACCGAGCGGAAGCCCGACGCCAGGGACACCGTGATCGGGAAGAACGTCGAGATGATCACGAGCACGACCTTGGGCAGCGCGCCGTAGCCGAGCCACAGCACCAGAAGCGGGGCTATGGCCACGGTGGGGATGGTCTGCGAGATGGTCATGAGCGGCTCGAAGGCAAGGTAGAAGCCCTCGAAGCGGTCCATGAGCACCGCAAAGACGAAGCCCAGCGCAACGCCCGCCGCAAGGCCGGCGGCCGCCTCGGCGAGCGTGGTCGCGCAGTGGCCCGCAAGCAGCGGGGCGTCCTCCACGAGGGACTGGACCACCTGCACCGGCGTGGGCAGCAGGAAGTTGGGGACGAGCCCCACGCCCACGACGGCCTGCCACAGGACGAGAAGCGCCATGACGGTCAGGAGCGGCGTGAGCACGCGGCGCGCGCGGGTTGGCTCGGGGCGGGACGCCATGCTAGGCCGCCGCGTCCGCGGCCTTGGGGGCGAACTCCGGGTCTCCGGGGTGATACTTGCCGATCTTGCGGTCGGTGGACATGACGTCGCCGTCCGGGCGGAAGTTGATCTTGGCGTAGCACATCATGTGCCTGCACCCCGCCTTGGCGCCCACGAGCTGGCAGTTCTTGAGAATCTCCATGCAGGTCTCGTAGTCGCCCTCGATCGCCGTCTCAAAGGGGCCGACGAAGTAGTCCACCCCCGTCGAGTCGATGTAGGCGATGACGGCGTCCACCGCGTCGCACGTGGCGTCGTCGGTGGTGGCGTCCATGGGCAGGAACTGGATAGCAACCGAGCATTTCACGCGCCCTCCCTTCCGGGTGCCTCAAGGCACCCCGTCTCCCGTAGGTGCCTCGGCGCGGGCGCGTCCCCGCTGGTCCCTACGCCGGCATTACCCGGATCAGGTTCTAGGGTCGAATGATTGGGTCATTCCTCTCAGCCGGGCCAAATCCCCAGCTCCCCGTATGTGTCCATTATAGCAGAGGTGGACTCCGTGGCAAAGCCGCAGGTAAAACGGCATGAGAGCCACTGAGTTTCCCGTCGTCTTTCTCGTCCATAGAGTCCATCTCGACAGGACGAGCACAGTCCACCTAGTCCACGACGTTAACCCAAATCCACGCCTCCATCTGGACTGTTAGGTGGACTCTAGAGCCGAAATACTGAAAAAGGTAATGCGATTGGAACACCATGAGATACTCCGAAGGCTCACTCAGGCTCCTCCACGACGATCTGTATCAAGCGCGCTACTGCTACCAGATGGTCAATGAGGAAGGACGCGTCATCAAGAAACAGGTCGCACGCAACTTCCACGCGGCCTCACAGAAAGAAGCAGTCCTCGAGAAGGCGCGCATCAGGGACCAGCTCGAGCGCGAAGCACTCATCGAGGACATGCTCCCCTGCCAGAAGAAGAACCCCAAACTCTCCAAGTTCATGTTCGAGCAGATCGACGGCATGCTGAAGTCAGGCCTCATCGAACCGACAACCGGTGCAAAATACAAAAGCGAAGCCAACCTCATCCTGCGATTCATCGACGACGTGCCCGTCCACAAAATCACCGCCGCAATGGTCAGGAAGATGGACCAGAACATGCTTGCAAAGGGGTATGCGAGGGAGACGGTCGCACGTGCGCACAACGCCCTCAAGAGGTACCTCTACGAGGCTCTTGAGAAGGGGCTCATCATCGCCGTTCCCATCACGAGGACGGTCAAGCCCCCTCATGTGGAGCGCAAGGACCCCAACGCCCTGGATGACGAGACACGTAAGAAGCTGATGAGCATCCTTGACGAGATGCCCGACGACCAAATCACGCTCGCAATAAGGCTTGGTCTAGGAGCCGGCCTCAGGAACGAGGAGGTCATCGGGCTCAAATGGGAAAACGTTGACCTGGATACAGGCATGATCAGGATCCGAAGTGTCATATCGTCCGCCGGAGGAAAAGCGATAGAGAGGGGGCCCAAGACCGCGGCTGGCAGGAGGGACATACCCATAGACCCCATCCTGGTAGAGAAGCTCAAGACAAGAGCAAGGGAGGTCTTCGAGGCGGAGAGACCCTCCGACCTGCAGGGTTTCTACGTGGTGGGCGACAAGGACGGAATCTTCCTGCGACCGGCCGATCTCACCCGCTCCTTCAGAAGGCTTGCCAAGGAGCATGACATCTACGGCACCACCGGGGAGCTCGCGACCTTCTACTCACTGAGGCACACATACGCGACGATGCTCTTGCGCGCCGGGGTCGACGCCAAGACCGTCGCAAGCCTCATGGGCCATTCGAGTGTTGCAATGACCCTCAACGTCTATGCCAGCACGGATCCACAAGCAAGAGCGGCAGCAGGTGCGGTCGTGGCTGACCTCATGTCCCAGCGGTAGGGATTGGTGTGGGTTCTGTGGTCGAGCACCTTAGAGCAACTTAGAGCAAGTTGTTGGGCGCTCGCAGCAGAACCCACTTTCCCACTTGCCATATGCTCCGGCCATCCGAACTGAATGGTCGAGCAAGGCTGGTGAGAACTCAATGAACGAACGAGTCGCAAAGGTGGCATCGCTGAGGGATAACTCTCCCCTAGCCGACAGGCCTGAGTGGCTCAGCCCCAAGGATCTACAGGAGGTCTTTGGCATCGGAAGGTCGAAGGCGTTCAACGTGTGCAACGAGCTTCCCCACATCTATATCGGGCGCTCGATTCGCGTCAACAAGAAGACGATTGCCAAGGAGCTCATCGAGAAAGGGAGGCTGCCTTAGGAATACCGCCTTGTCTTTGGCGTGAGGTCATCGGCTCTCTATTGTCGGGATGGGGAGCTGTGAACTCGTACCAGAACCACATATGAGTCGACGCGCCAGTCATAGGCGTCCGCATTCGTCATACCGCTCGCAAACCAGGTGGCCATACGCGATCGCATGTAGGTCAGCAGTGCGAATTGACAAACCGTATTTGGGGGGTGCGGACATTTCTTTGGACCGGCTACGCCGCCAGTTCCAGGCTCCTCCGGTACTGCATCGGGCTCATCCAGCCCAGCCCCTCCTTCGGCCGTCCCTCGTTGTAGTATCTCAGATACGAGTCGAGCATGCGGCAGAATTCGGGGATGGAGACGCCCGACCAATCGCGATGGTGGAAGAACTCGTTCTTAAGCCTCCCGAAGAAGCCCTCCATCGCCGAGTTGTCGGGGCTGCATCCCTTCTTCGACATCGACCTGACCAGGAGATTCTTCTCGCAGATCGCAATCCACCCCGGCCAGCGATAGTGGCATCCTCGATCGGAGCGGGTCACCGGGCGCTGCCCTTCGGAAAGCTTCCCGCACGCGGCCTCGAGGCTGGAGTTGGCGAGCCCTGCGTTCGGGCTCGTCCCTATCGACCGGGCAGCCAGCCCTCCGTCGAAGCAGTCGAGGATGGGCGAAAGGTAGACCTTGCCGTCCGGCAGCCCGAACTCCGTGATGTCTGTGAGCCACAGCTCGTTGGGCGCGGCCGCATGGAAGTCGCGGCGGACCAGGTTCTCCGGCGCGTCGGAGATCTCGCCCTTGTAGGAGCCGTCCCCGGCCCTCTTCTTCGCGTAGACGACCACGAGCCCCTCTTCGCGCATGACGCGGCGCACCACCTTCTCGGATACGACGATCGGATCCTCTCCCGACCTCAGCTCGTGCGCGACGCAGCGGTAGCCGCGCGAGCCGTTGGCTCCTTCGAAGACCTCGCGCGCGCGGACGCGCAGACCGGCGTGCCCGTCGGGTCTTGCCAGCGCCCTGCGCCGGTACTCATAGGAGCTCTTCGATATCCTCAAGGAAGCGGCGAGCTCTTTCAGGCTCCTGCCCGTCGTCGCCCTCAGCTCGTTTATGACCAGGGCCTTCTCCCTGTTCGTCATCGGGCTGGGGCCCTCGGCTTTCAGAACCTTGGCCACCGCCCTCAATATGTCGCTCTCGAGCCCCAGCTGGCGTACCCGGTCCTCGAGGCTCCCCCCGAAGCCGTCGTGCGCCCTTTCCTCGGAATCTCTCATCGGCGCGATCGGCCTCCTGTCCGCCGACGCGGGGCGCGGGCTCTCTGCGGCTCTGGCCCAATTGCAGGCCACGGCGGCACTGGACACGCCGAGCATCTCCGCGACGTCCCCGGCAGGCATGCCCGACCGCACGAACGAGACCGCCTGGGCCTTCAGCTCCGGATCGTAATGGCTCCAGGGCCTTCCCGCCCTCCTCTCGTGCGATGCGTCGCGTTGGTTCAGCCATTGGTACATCGTCTGGCGGCTCGGGTATCCCAGCCTGCGGATCGCGCGGGTGACCGAACCGCCGCACTCCTCGACCGTCTCGACGGCCTCCCTCTTCTGCCCTTCGGTGTAGCTCGGCATTCGCGGACTCCAAACCGGACCGATTTGGTCCAACTATTTGTCCGCACCCCCGTACCCCCCTACAGAGAATCGCCGCGCAGAGGTCTGCCACGTTGTCGAAGTCCTCGGTGGCCACGTCAGCCCATCCCCTCGCCTGGAGGGAGCGGAATGCGTAGGAGAGCATGTGGAAGACGTTCCGGACGGGTATCACTTCACTGCCGCCCTCAGCCTGTCGGACCAGTCCCGCACCTTGTCGGCGTCGTCGAACCAGTACTCGCGAAGCAGGGGTATCAGCTCGTATTCCACTATCGCGGGCAGGCGGTCGTCGACGTCCTCGGGGGTCAGGTTGCAGAGGAAGCTGCGCCCGATGCAGAAGCCATCTCCGAGCGACTCGTCCTCGGCAATCCTCCCGTTGAGGTCGACGACGCAGCGCACGAGCCTGTCGAACCTTTCGCTGTACAGGCCGTCCTGGTAGGCGCGGAAGCCCTCCGACGAGAAGCCGGGCCTCAGGTCGAAGAATGCGAAGCGGCGCCTGAGCGCGTAGTCCAACATGGCGAGCGAGCGGTCCGCCGTGTTCATCATGCCGATGATGTACACGTTCTCCGGCACGTGGAAGAGCTCGTCGGAGTACAGGAGCCTCAGCTTGTGCTTGGCCCCGCGCTTGTCGGCCTCGATGAGCATGAAGAGCTCGCCGAAGATCTTGGAGAGGTTGCCGCGGTTGATCTCGTCGATAACGAAGAAGTAGTCGTTGTCGAGGTCGTCGGCCGCCTCCCGGCAGAAGGTGTAGAAGGCGCCCTTCCTGAGCTCGAACCCCGTGGAGGACGGACGGAAGCCCATGACGAAGTCCTCGTAGCTGTAGCTCTGGTGGAACTGCACCATGGTGACCCTGGTCGAGTCCTTCACGCCCATCATTGAGTACGCTAGTCGCTTGGCGAGGAAGGTCTTGCCCACCCCCGGGGCGCCCTGGAGGATCACGTTCCTCTTGGCGCGCAGGAGCCCCACGAGCTGGTCGTAGGCGCCGGCGTCGACGTAGACCTCGGACAGGAAGTCGTCCCGGACGTAGGGCTTGTACTCCACCGCGGGCTCGTCGGGCTCCGGCTCGGCTCGTCGGGCTCCGGCTCCGTGGTTTCGTCCTCGAAGAACGAGGCCAGCTCCGCGAGGAAGTCCGTGTAGTCGCTCACGTCTGTGAGGGTCTTCATGGCGAACTTCTCGGTGGTCTGCCAGGTGCCCTTGTGGGTCCACCTGACCCGCCTGCGGTTCGGGTACTCAGGGTTGTTATCAGGGTCGTACTCGTAGGGTCCCTCTACCACGCTGCGCCCGATGATCTGTTGCATGCCGCGCTTGGCGTAGACGACGTCGCCCTCCTTGAGCTCACGTGAGAACTGCCAGACCGCGTGCGCGGAGTTCTTCTGCGAGGTCTCCTGTCCGTTCGCCTCGACAAGCGCCAGGCGCATCTCCTCCTTGCTCGCGTAGTCGGAGAGGTCGCCGATCTCGTCCCAGCCGAGCGCCATCACTCCGTCGGCGTAGAACTCCTCCCACATCGATGCCTTCTCGCCGGGTGCGTAGAGCCAGTAGTGCACGGTCGGCGTGTCGTCGTCGCCAAGAGAGCTTGTGCTCTTGACATAAAGCTCGACGCCGGAGAGGTCGGCCGCCCTGGCAGCCTCCTCCAGCTCCGGTCTCAGCTTCCAGACGTAGCTGCCGTCCTCGCCCTTCCCCGCCTGGCGCCCGACGTAGAGGATGGGCCACAGACGGGAGTTCTCGCTGTCGTCCGCAACGGTCGGGCAACCGGTCGCCTTCTGCACGCGATTGGCGAGGCCCTGCGAGCCGCCGTTGTAGTAGTTCGCCGTCTCGCCGTACTTCTTCGCGAGCTGCGTGCACGTCGCCGCACCGCCGTAGTCGAGCATCCGCGCGAGTATCGTCCTGCCGACCTCGCCGAACACCTCGTCGTCGGCGACGAGCTCCGCCCACCGCTCGGACGTGATGCCCGGGTCGTACTTGTCCCTTGCCGGCCACCACTCCGCGAGCCGCTTGTTGACCTCCTCCGATACGTCCCAGGCCCGGTTCGAGAACTCGGGAAGCGTGCGGTAGGGGTACGGTCCTTCGGCAAGCACATCCCTCACCCTGTCGCAGAGGGCGAGGTAGTCCTCCCCTTTCGGGAGCCCCTTGAGCTTGCCAACCGTGTTCGCGATGTCGGATGGCATTGCGTCGGGCTCGCAGATGTACCAGCGGTTGCGAGAGTCGAGGTTGAGGAACCTGTGGGGCCTCATCCAGTAGAGTCCCATCGTAAGGTTCCACTTGATGCCCTTCTGTGCGCGGGCCCTGTCGAAGGCCTCGCAGAACGCCACCCTGGTGCGCTCGCTGTCCTCGCCGTCGAGGGCGAGCGCCGTCTCGAAGAGTTCCCACAGGTGGTCGATGTCGTGCTCGCCGCGCTCGTCGCCGAAGCGGTAAAACGTCGCCGCTAAGTTGTTGAGCACTGGGATCCCCGCGAACTCCTGGGGCTGTGCCGCTCGGACGCCCAGCTCCTCTGCGAGGCCCTTGATGATGAGCTTTCGGTTGTCCTCGGTGATGCCCTTGTTGAAGAGGCCGAACACGGTGAACGGGTCGATGTCTTCCGGTAGCTTGCCGTGCTCGAGGGTTGGAAGCTTTATCCCTATTCGCTGATAGGTGGAGATGATTCGCTCCAGGAGCTCTTGCCTCCCGTCCTTGAACTCGAGAAGCGCGTCGGCAAACTCTGAATAGAAGCCGATCCAGGTGTATCGGTCATTCATTCTGGCTCCCTAAAGGCTGCACGATACCATTAATACAATCAGTTACTCCACGTACCACTTCTCTGAAATATGAGCACTAGCGCTGTCTGTCGGCGGGTTTGCAGCCTCTATGCGAGTCAACGTCGGTAGATTGATTGCCGTGCCGAAGACCAGCGCAGTGCCTGTCTGTAGATAGGTCAGCCTCTCGATAATCGACCTATTGACATAAGGGACCATTCTGCTGAGATATTGAAGGTCATCGGGATTCTGTACTCGATGGATAATGAAGTTGCTGCATTGCGAGACGACCGTTTTTGACAGCTCGCTTGGCCTCTGTGATGAGACGCCGAGCAGCAGACCGTATTTCCTGCCCTCTTTTGCGAGTCTCTCAAAGATGTCATAACCGACGGCGCCGTAGCTAATCTCGTTCTTAATGTATCGGTGCGCCTCTTCGACTACCAAGTTTATGGGCCTCTCCGCCTTAGCTGGGCGCAACTTCACGTGATCGAGGAGAAGCTTAGCGAGAACCTTGGTCACGACTTCACCCGATGCATCGTCGACCGAGCTGATGTCAATGTTCACGACCTGAGCCGTACCAAGCAGATCATCAAGATAGCTATCGAGGTCAGTGAATGTGGTCTTGTCAAGGAGGTCCTGGCCCACCCCCTCAGCAAGGCTTTGGAGTCTCGTGAGCAACGTTGCCGTGTACTCTTGGATCCTTGCAGTGCTCACGCTTCCCTCGTACATGACTGCAAACTCTACTGCTTGCACGAACTCTTCGAGTGTGTATGGCACGGGCTCCTTGGCACCTGTTGCGTCCATCAGGCTCGGCTGAAGCTTTGAGCTTAGATATGCGATAGCGCTTCCCTCATCCCTGAACTTTCCGTAATCGACGTTGAGCCATTGGCGTAGTTTTCCCGCATCTATAGTTCTAGGTGCAAGTACACCGGAGCCGAAGGTGGACAGTATCGCAATTGACTTGTCTGCTTTGGATGGCGTCGAGTCAGAGCTCCTGAGGACTCCGAGAATTGCACTTGCCACCATGTGCTCTTTCAAGGTGTCGTTTCCATTGGGACCGTAGAAGAGCCTCGCGATTCCAACAGCGCGCCTCAATAGTGGGAGCTGGGTCTTCTCAGAGGCGTGCAGCATGATTGCCCAGTCATCTGGCGTGAGCGCCCAAACGGGAATGACAAAGCGTTCGTCCCCACCTGTCCCCGCTACGGTGAACTCTCGCACCTCTATGGCTCTGTTCACCTTCGTGATATCAGAGAGAGCTTTCGAGTATTCGCCGTTCGAGTCGATAATGATTATCCTAGCACCACGTGCCGAGTAGTCCTCCTTGGAGAAGATCGTCTGAATGAGCCTGGCCACCGTGTTCGATTTGCCCGCGCCGGTGTTTCCGAAGACTGCGAAGTGACCGCCGAAGAACCTGTCAATACTGACCCTGACCGCATAGTCGGGGAATACGACCGATCTCCCTACCTCGAGCTGTGTCAATCGCGTGAGTGGCTTTCCATCACTGTCAACACTAACTTGCTCCTCGGAGGAGTCGACCTCAAGCATGATCCGTAAATCCGCCTCAGAGATGATACTGATATCCGAGTAGATCTGAGGCATCTTCGAGACGCCGAAGCTAAAGCTGCCCATGACGATCTCGCCTAGAAGACCAAGTATGACCTGCCTTCTGTTGTTCGCTCGAGAGAGCTGCCCTGACCCCATCAATGCTTGGTCAGACACACCGACTATCTCAGCTATGACAGTTCTGCTCGACTCGCGGATAGTCACATATGCGCCGACCTCACCAACAAATCGCGTTCCGTCTGACGTGTTCACATAAGAGCCAAGATCATCGAAGAGCTCCCCTACTATAGAGCCGTTGGATATCGAAACCAAGCGTCCGATGGACCTGCTACTCATTGGTCTGTCCTGTCTCGCGAGCATCATCTTGGGCCACCATGACGCCACCATCGGGTTCGAGGCCGAGCACCCTGCTTAGATTCTTGGCAACTTCTCTAACCCTCAGCTCTTCTAATAGCTCATCGCTTGCGTTGGGGAACACCTTGTTCACGAGGTTGCTAAAGTAGTGAATCTTATCCTTCGAGTTGATGATGACGATGCGACTGTCGCCAAGCTCGTTCAGCTTGTTGATGTTCTCACTGCTGCCGAACACCACCAACCTGAACGTTGGTACCGCGAGAGCGTTATATATCAGTCTGTTAATATGTTCGTCACCAAAGCTGTAGCCCATGACAATGAGGACGCTGTTGTTCTGCAGAAGAGCATTCTCCATCGACCTGAAAAGGTCTGAGTATGGCGTCATGAGTGTGCTTCTGTCTTTGAGGGGGGTAGGGTAGATCATCACCGTCTGGTCATCCGCGATGCCAGTGTAGTCGACCTCCCTGACGTCATCAGTTTCATCCCTGATCCAACTAACCGAGCCATGTAGCTTGTAGAGGTTGAAGTAGTTTGGCACCCTTCCCCAAGCGTCCCTCGAAAGTCGCAGATCTTCGACAAGAGCATACCGGTAGCTTGCAGGGTCGAACGACCTGCGATATGTTCCGCTGAAGCCGTTGTTATAGGGGAATCTGAGGCTGTCAAGGGCTTGCTCTGCGTACAGGTCATAGTTAGTGGTAAATATGTTAATAGGTGCGCGCCTGCCCTGCGAGACGACCCCCTGGAAAAAGCCACGATAGAACGACGCGACCTCCTCACCCGACATTCCTCCTATAACGCTGGAACGTATGAACTCTCTTACAATCGACGCTTTCTCGTCAATCGATGCATCCACCTCGGTAAGCCCATTCACCGTGGCCACCGCGTTAATCGTTCCAAGCATTGCCTCCAGGTTGCCATCAAAGAGGCCATTTACTTTGACGCCCGCTATTTCAAAGTCGGGATAATGCTCGAAGAAGGACTTATATAGTCCCCACATGCCCGTGATGCCTTTTTCCTCGCCATCGACGAGATGGCTTGAGCAGCCCGCTCCGATAAGAAAGTTGAGCCTATCGAGCTGCAGATACTGTGCGACCTCAGCCCGTATCGTCTCGAGAGAAACCTCCTCCGCTGTCCCTCCACAGATACGGTTCACCTTCTCATTCATGTCGATATCAGTCGCCATTTAGTACCTCCAACTATTGCAAATCCAACGCCTTCTTCGCCGCGGCCACGGCGTCCCCGTCCGGGTAGAAGTCGGGGCTCACGCTACCCATGAGCTCGGCCGGCACCGTCTGCAGGCCCTGGATGCAGCCCAAGGGCAGCAGCACCTTCCTTGCACCAGCCGCCTTGGCCACGCGGAAGATGGCCTCGAGGTCGCGCACCTCGTCCATCGTCCCCGAGAGGCGGATGGCGCCCGGTATCGCGAGCGACGGCGCCACGGGCCGGTTGCACGCGGCCGAGCACAGCCCCACGAACTCGGCGAGAGAGACCTCGTCAGACGGCCCCTTGCCCTGCAGGTCGTTGTAGAAGAGCAGGTAGTCCTTGGTCTCCCTGCGCATGCCGGCGGCCACCCTTGCGGCGTTTCCCTCGAAGTAGCGGAACGCGGCATCCATACTCTCGCGCACGGCGCGCGAGTTGCCGATGCCCTCGGTCCTGAAACCGAAGTCACCCGCTACGGCCTTGTTCTCGAGCTTATACACTCCCCAGTCTCCGCCCGGCGCCCGCCCGATTCCGAAGACGTGGCCCGGAAGCGGTGACCCCTCGGGGATGAGTGTCCCCTCCGACTGCTCGGGCACGCCCACCACCTGCGCAACGGACGGGTTCTCAACGTCCACGTAGCCCAGGTTGACGTCGATGAACTCAACGCCGGCCATGGTCTTGAGCTGCTCCTTGACGCGGCGCCTGCCCTCGATGGCATAGCGCAGAATCGCCTCGGCCTCGTCGCGGGACATCTCCCCCTCGGGGAACAGCAGCTTCGCCAGCCCCGAGAAGGTCTTCCTCACGCCGATCTCGTCGCGCGTGTTGAAGTCGCCGTTGAGCCGGAACCACCGGTCGAAGAGGTGCGTGTAGTCGCGCCGCCTCATCTCGCGGCAGAGCTCGGCCAGGCAGTCTGTGATGAGCCCGTAGTGCGCGGTCAGCAGGTCACCCCGCATCTTGGGCACCTCCCAGCCGGGCAGGTAGAAATGGATGCGGTCGAAGAACGCCGAGTCTTCGTTGAACTCGGGCGGGAACGGCTCGAAGAGGTGCGTGACCTTGAGCATGTTCTGCACGGTGTCGTTGATATTTCCCTCAAAGACCATAGAGGCGTCCGCGCTCACCTGGTCGCGCCCGCGCGCGAAGCTTCCCGAGGCCATGTAGTCCTTCAGTATCTGGATCGCGTTCGTGTCCTTGAAGCGCATGCCGGCCACCTCGTCGAAGGTGACGCAGTCCCAGCAGCCCACGATGCCCGTGCGCTCGGCGAGCGTCGCCTTGCGGGAGGCATTGAGTCGCCCGAAAAGGTTGGCCGTAGTGGTCTGGCCTCCCGAGAGCAGGATTGCGTAGGGGCTGACTTCCTTGTAGATGTGGCTCTTGCCGGTGCCGCGGGGCCCCAGCTCGCAGAGGTTGTAGTTGCGCTCGGCCAGGGGCACCATGCGCTCGAGAAAGTGCATGCGCTGCCGCTCGTCAAGGGCCGCCGGCTCGTAGCCCGAGCTCCTGAGCAGCAGGTCACGCCACTCCTCGGCGGTGAAGCCCCGTCTCGCCTCGAGGATGGACTCCAGGTCGAGGTTGGGCATCTGGATGGGCCTCAGGCTCGCGATGCGGAACGGGCTGTCCGCCGGACCGTGGCCCCTGCCCTTCTTCCTCCTCGGCGCCGCGTCGAAGACGTCGGCGAGCGCGTCGTCGCCCTCCTCGCCGGGCCGCACGTACTCCATGCGCATGATGCACCAGATGCCGCCCTGCAGGATCTTGTCGTACTGACGCACGTACTCCTCCGGCATCACGATGGGCTCGATGGCGAGGCTCGCGAACGAGGCCACGTAGAGGTCCTCCCACTCGTCGAGCCTGGCCGACACCTTGTCGATGATGGTGTACTGCCCGAGCTCGCGCACGCGGCTCTTGATGGCCTCGCTCTCGTCGGGGCGCACGTAGTTCTCCGCCAGCACGCGGCGTATGCGCGCCACGCCCTCCGCCAGCAGCTCGGGGTCGTCCGTGGAGCAGTACATGCCCAACAGGTACTCAAGCACGAAGGTGGGCACGTTCGCGCCGCGCCTCATGAGCGCGGTCAGGTCCTTGCGCACCACCTTGCCGCCCAGGCGCTCGAGGGCCTTCGCGTCGAGCAGGTCCATCGCGAGCTCGGGCAGGGCGCTGTTGTCGGTCTCGGCCATAAAGGCCTCCCGTCACTAGAATCCGAAGTCGTCCACCGGCGCTATGGCCACCTCGACGCGGAACTCCTCCCGCCAGGCGACCTTCCCCGCAGCGTCCCGGCACACCAGGTAGTAGGGCACCCGCGAGGAGTACTCGACGCCTGGCTTCAAGGCAAGCTGCACCCGCAGCACGCGCGCCTGGTCGTCGGGGTCTCCGCTCGCGGCCGAGGCGCGCCGCGCGTCGCTCACGGGCCTGCCGTCGCCGTCCTCGAGCACGAGGTCGTACTCGGCGGCGAGGACCTTGCCGCCCACGGGCTCCCGCTGCCAGAGGTCCACGCGGAAGATCGCGCTCGTCACGCGCCTGCCCGTGGAGAGCAGCGCCAGCGTCGCGGGCTCCTGCTCGGTGCGGGCCTTGGAGCGGTTGTCGCTGAAGCGCACCGTCACCACCGGCACGCAGAGCTCCTGCAGGCTCACACCGCCGTGCACGTAGCGCTCGCCTGGGCCGGCGCGCCTGATGCGCACCACCTCACGGGGCGCGACGCCCCAGAGCGGGGTGGAGCAGTCGTACTCGAGGGCGAGCCGCACGAAGGTCCCCGCCTCGGGGAGCTCCGTCGTGATCGCGTGGCGCCTGCCCGCGAAGGCAACGTCGGCGCCCACCTCCTTGAGGGACACCTTCTGCGCCTCGGTGAGCGGCCTCCTCGTGTAGAGGAAGCCGTGGTCGGCCGTCACGACCACGCGGTTGATGCGCAGGTCGTTCATGAGGACCTTCACCGCCGACACGAGGTCGTCCACGGCCTCGGAGCAGGCCGAGAGCACGCGATCCTCGGTCGGGTACTCCTCGCCCGTGGCGTCTATGAGGTTGTGGTAGACGTAGAGGACCCGCGCGTCGCCCACCATGGCGCGCCGGTCGGCGCGCCTCGCCGCCACGAGGTCCTTCGCCTGGACGGCGCGCGACCCCGGAATGGTGGCCTGGAGCACCCTCTCCCTGTTGGCGGTGCCGCTCGTTGGGATCCCGTCCGCGTAGGGGTGAGTCCCCTCGGACGGCCTGAGCTCGAGCGCCGAGTGCGGCAGCAGCGAGGCCATGCCGAACTCGGTGGCCGAGGGGAAGGCGGCCTGCATGGAGCCGAGCCTGACTGCGCCCTTGGTCTCGGCCGAGACCCGGTCGGCGAGCTCGGCGCCCACCTCGTAGCGCAGCGCGTCCGAGATGACGACCGCCACGCGCGTGGCGCCCGCGAGCTCGCGCTCCACCACGTCGGACCAGAAGCGGGACTGCCTAGGCACGTCGGGCACCGAGCCCGACTTGAGCCACTGGGACTCCGCGCAGGAGACCCAGCAGGAGTTGACACCGGGGAGGAACCAGTTGAGGTAGAGCCCGTCCGCCCAGTCCGAGAGCGCGTCGAGCGCGTCGCGGAGGGAGTCGGGGGCGTCGGGATGGTCTCGCCGCGCGGAGTCGGCGGAGGACACCAGGTGGCGGTAGTCTGAGTCCATGCGGCACCAGTCCGAGGCGTAGGCGTCCCACGCCTCGGACGCCTTGGCGAGATGAAAGCCGCCCGCGTGGTCGCGGTTGAAGGCACGCATCCGCGCTGCCGCCTCGAGGGCATCCAGGAACGGGACGAGGCCCTCCCTCCACGAGAGGTCTCGCCTGCGCGCGACGGCCGAGAGCGCCTCGACACTGCGCTCGGCCCCGTCGGCGAGGCTCGTCATGAGCCTCGAGACGGCCTCCTCGCCCGTGCAGGGCAACACGTCGCTCTCCACCAGATCAGCAAGCTCGACGCCCCGCAGAAGGAAGGGCACGTCGGCATAGTCCTCCACGGAGCGCGCGACCTCCAGAAGCCACGCCTCGTCGGAGCCCTGCCACTCGCGCCAGAGTGCCAGGCACGCCTCCTCGCGGCCGCGCGCGACGAGGTGCGAGGCCGGGGCAAGCGCCCCCTCGGGGAGCGTGCACGAGAGCGCGGAGAGCGCGACGGTCGACGCGATCCGCTCTCGGTCGTCGAGCGGCCCCTCGTAGCCGAGGCGCACCTTCAGGAGCGAGGCCAGCGCCGCGTCGGCGCCATACTTGGAGAGCTCGTCGGGGAGGCCACCCCCCTCGAGCATATCGAGGAGCGCCCTCACGGTCGAGGCGAGCCCCGCGTCGGGGGCCCCGAGGCAGCAGGCGATCACGCCGCGGGCGACACGGGCCGAGTCCTCGGCGTGCGGCAGCATGCGCAGGAAGCGCTGGCGGCGGGCCTTGGCACGGAAGAACTCGGCGAAGCGGGCAAAGCCGTCGCGAGCTGCCCCGTCGGCCCCCATCTCGCCCACGAGGAGCGAGAGCCAGTCCGCCTGGAAGTGCCCCGCCCAGAGCTCGACGTCGGCGATCCAGTCGTTCTTGAGAGCACCCCCGGAGATGTCAAACGCCCAGGGGACGTAGAGCAGCAGGTCCTGGTCGGTCGCGTCGCGCGAGACGGTTCGCTTGAGCTCGAAGGAGCCCAGCTCCCGCGCATCCACTGCACGCATGCCGCGTGTCGGACAGGCGATGGCGGACGGATCTTCCGCAATCGCCGCGAACTCCTCGGCGAACTCCGCATCCGGGTCGTGCCAGACGATCGCACGGCGGCGCTCGTAGTGCTCGAGCGGTGCGGCGAGGCGTTCCCTCAGCTGCCCTTTGATGTCGATCTCTGCCATCCCTACTTCACCTTCGCCATGACGTCTGCGAACTTCGCGTAGTTCACCTTGAAGCCGTCGTCGAGGTCGATCTCGATCATCTGATCGGCAAGGTGGTGGAGTCTCTCTTCGAACTTGGTCACCTCGTCGAGCTGGGCGCGCAGGCGCTTGAGCTCCTTGTCGATGGCAGACTGCTCGCGCCTGCTGGCACCCTCACGCTCGCGCTCAAGATCCGTAATACGCGAGCGGTAACGCTCCTGGCGTTCGTGTACGTAGTCGGTGCGCACGCGCGCGAGCAAGTCCGGTGTATATCGGTGCATATAAATGAGCGCGCGAAAACCGCCCAGTTTGCCTGAGTCAATAAGCCAGTAAATTGGCAGCTTCCCAGCGTTCGTAGTCGTATAAACCGCACAATGATCAGAGAAGAAGTGACCCATAAAGTAGTCGCGAATTACTCTGCGAGGCGTGCCGGTTCCGCCGAGGGCATCAGCGATGAACTGTAGATTCTCTTCGAGCGTCTCAGACCCGTAAGCTTTTCGCAACCACTCGCAGAGCATTGCCACGATATCGTCGTCGAAGTACTCATCGTCGGTGATGGGCAGGATACCGTCACCGTCTGGCATATAGCGCGGGTGCGGCACTTGCGAAAGATACTCGGGCAAACCGTCTCCCTGGTTGGCAAGGACAAGCCCAGGTCTATCAAGTGAGTAACGACCAAACATACAGCCCACGGCGTAGGACAACAGCGACCTTACGTCACGACCGAGGTCGGCAAGGCGGACCGACACCTTGTCATCCCCCACTTCGATGGACACTTCGCCTTCCATATGATAGATATGCGCAAAGATGGCGTTAAGCTGCTCCTCGTTTGACTTGAGTGTATCGAATCGGTCCTTGCATTCGGCAGTCCACAGCCCATATGCAGCTGAGATGCGGCTGCCTCTAACAAGAGGATGCGCAGAGAAATCCCACGACGTTTCAAACGAATCCCAGTCTACCCTTGCAATTCTGGTTAGCTGATCAACGATGGGTACAGTTATGTCAGTTTCAATAACTCCGCTCAGAATAGGATAGGAAGCGACCTGACCAACCTGGAAATCCAGTGTTGGCGAAAGCGCTTTCGCAACCTCATGACAAACAGAACTGTTCAGAAACGCTTCCAACTTGAACATTAGGTCACGATCTGCGAAGAATGCAGGGGCAACTTCGTTGAAGATGTCACCACTCGGCTTAAATCTAAATGCGAGCTGCCCACTCGAAATCTTTGACCAAGACACACACTCCCTGAAATAGAAGGCTTGGTTTTGCGGGCGAGCAGCCAATTGCCCAGATGCGTTTCTATAGCTCTTTATAGCCTCACCATCGTTTGACCAATCGACTACAAATTCGCAGTTGCCATACCACTTCCTGAAAGACCCACCTTTATTGTGAGGAAACCATCTCTTGCGGGACTCTTGAGCCTCTTTCGCGTCCTTGGCATTCATGCAAAAGTGATTAAAAGGAACCTCCCACCAAAGCCTAAGAAACAGGTCCTTATTTCCCGTTCCGAGTCCTTTGCGAGGCTGAGCAATAGAGGTTAAGGGCCTTCCTTCAGCGAAAGCTCTAA
>CALUJT010000287.1 GCA_944321005.1 uncultured Atopobiaceae bacterium
CAGGTCATCATGCGGGCGAGCGCGCCGCCCGCCCTGGACGGCTGACCGGTTGCGTGCAGACGACCCACATACGGCAGCAGACCGGACGGCCGTGCGGAGGGTGCGCGCCGCTGGACGGGCGCGACGCGCGGCTGACATGGCGCCGGTGTCCCTTGCATCAGGCCATGGGCGCACGCCGCGCGCGGCTGAACCCGGACATGCGGAGGCAGACCGCGCAGCGGGCTGCCGGAGCCGCGGTGAAGACGCGCACGGCACGCGCCCATGGCCGTCCCGGTTGACGCGCACGCGCCATGGCTGCCGCGTGGCGCGAACGGCCCGGCAGCGCACCCGGAGCGCGGGCGGCCGGGCTGCGGACAAGCCTCGATGGCGCAGCGCGCGGCCGGGCAGGCGGCCAGGACTGGCGGCGAAAACACATCATTTTTATGCAGCCCCTTCTGATCTACAGTCGGTGCATTATTGATGTTTGGAAGTATTCGGGCCATGTTCCTGCGGGGCTGTTTCAGGAACAGTTTTCCGCTTTGGTAAAATTAGGTTTGTCAAGCTAGTTTGCTCGTAGTCCGCGAAGGTGAATTATCGGCTACGTTGCCATGGTCTCCGTAAGGGGGTGTCTCGTCTATGGTGTCGTTGTGTTCGAATAGCCCTGCCTCAGACGATGATGCCCCGCGTGTCGCCCGCTTTCTCGCGTCGGGGTTCATCGAGTCGTTCGAGCGGCGACATCCCACGCGCGTCCTCGAGACCCTGCTCTGCGACAGGACGACCGGCCGCAACATCACCTGGGCGGACGGTGAGTACGAGCGCCTTGGGGACGGCTATCGCGGCGACGACGAGATCACCGTGGAGAGGATCACCGGCATGAGCTCGGGGGTCATCAAGCCTCGGGTCTCCAAGGCGCAGGAGCGCCAGTCGCAGCGAACCAAGACGCGAGCCGAGGTGTTCACGCCTTCGTGGCTCGTGAACAGGATGAACAACTACCTCGACCGGGACTGGTTCCGGCGGGGCGACGTCTTCAGCTCGGAGACGCCCAACGGTTGGAATACGAGCCGCGAGGGGATTCGGTTCCCCAAGGACAGGGGGCGCGGCTGGCACGCCTACGTCGAGAGCAGGCGGCTCGAGATAACATGCGGGGAGGCGCCCTTCGTGTGCTCGCGCTATGACACGGTTACGGGCGAGGAGATTCCCGTCGAGGACCGCATCGGCTTTCTCGACCGCAAGCTCCGCGTCGTGACCGAGCGAACCAGAACGCCAAGCGACTGGGTCAAGTGGGCGCTCGCCGCACTCAAGGCGACGCACGGCTTCGAGTTTCAGGGGGACAACCTCCTCATCGCCCGCGTCAACGTGCTCGAGACATTCTGCGAGCATTTTCGCCGTCGCTGGGGCTCTGAGCCCTCCGAGGAGGACGTGGAGCGGGCGGCATGGGTCGTGTCGTGGAACCTCTGGCAGATGAACGGGTTCACGGACGCGGTCCCGACCACAAAATCGGATGCCCCCGTGCAGTCGGTGCTCTTCGGCTACGAGGAGCCGAAGCCCGAGCCGGTGCAGCTCTCGCTGTTCGACGCGCTCGGCGCCGACGACCTCGGAGATGCGGCGCTAACGCCCGGCGAGCAGGAGGATGGGGAGGCCATCCCGCTCTGCGTCATCTACGACTGGCAAGAGGGAAGGCCGTTCGAGTACGTGTCACTGAAAGGCAAGGCGTGTCCGATGGAGAAGAAGTTCTACGCGGTGATTGGCAACCCGCCGTACCAAGCTGACCCTGAGCAGGGAAGCACTCGATCTCTTCCAATCTACGACAAGTTCATGGACGAGGCGTTCAAAGTTGCGGACCACGTAGAGCTAATCACTCCAGCACGGTTCCTATTCAACTCCGGGCAGACGAAAGAGCAGTGGAACCAGAAGATGCTCAACGACCGACACTTTGAGGTTCTGGAGTACGAGCCGGACTCAAGTAAGGTCTTTTCTGGGGTTGATATCAAGGGCGGGGTGGCGATATCCCATTGGGATTCCTCGGGGGACCACGAGCCAATTGGTAGGTTCATTCCCGACTCGAACCTGAGGAATATCTATAACAAGGCCGCCGCGAAGTCACTTGACGCAAGCCTCACGAGTATCTGTGGGACGCAATGCAACTACAACTTCTCCGAGCTGTATGCAGACCATCCTGACTACAGCGAGTACATCTCTGGAGAGGGGCGTCACAGCCAGCTGAAGTCAAACGCTCTGGTCAAGGTGCCCATCTTTACAGAAGAGAAATCCGAGGCGGATGACTTGCGCATCTTCGGGCTTGTGGGGCGAGAAAGGGCTTATCGCTATTGCCTCCGTCGGTACATCGATCAGGATAACGACAGCCTCATGAAGTGGAAGGTTGTCATTCCAGCCTCCAATGGGTCTGGCAAGCTCGGCGAAGTCATATCCTCTCCCGTGGTTGAGGGACCCGGGACGGGATTCACTCAGACGTTCATGTGTGTCGGTCGCTTCGACAGCAGAGAAGAAGCTGAGGCAGCATTGAAATACGTCAAGACAAAGTTCTGTAGGCTGCTTCTTGGTGTATACAAGAACACTCAGCACAACCCGCCTATCAAATGGCAGGCGATTCCCCTCCAGGACTTTACCCCATCCTCCGACATCGACTGGTCGAGGCCCGTATCCGACATAGACCGCCAGCTGTACCGCAAGTACGGCCTCGACGACGACGAGATTGAGTTCATCGAGTCGCACGTGAATGAGATGGGGTAGCCATGGCCTTCACCGACATCACCGGCAAGGTAAAGGCCGCCCGCCCCGCGCTCCCGCAGATCTACGCCTACACGACGCCTGAGATTCGCCGTCACGACGGATGGACGAAGATCGGCTACACCGAGCAGGACGTCGAGACTCGCGTCAAGCAGCAGACGCACACGGCCAACGTCCACTACGTCATCCACTGGCACGGCAACGCAACCTACGAGGACACGGGCGAGACGTTCCGTGACACCGACTTCCACGGCTACCTGAAGAGGCTCGGCATTCCGAACGAGCCCGACACCGAGTGGTACGAGATTGAGCCCGCCCCCGCGAAGACTCGCTTCTACGAGTTCCGCGAGAACCACGGTGTCGTGGGCGGCCCTGCCGCCGTCGAGTACCGCCTGCGCGACGAGCAGGAGCTGGCGGTCGAGCACGCGGCGGTGTACGCCCGGGGCCACGAGCGGGGCGAGTTCCTCTGGAACGCGAAGCCGCGCTTCGGCAAGACGCTCGCGAGCTACGACCTGTGCCGGAGGCTCGGCGCCGAGAAGGTCCTCATCGTGACGAACCGCCCCGCCATCGCGAACTCCTGGTACGACGACTACGTGAAGTTCGTCGGCTCCGAGTCGGGGCTCTGCTTCGTGAGCTCCGTCGACGCGCTCAGGGGCAGGCCGCACTGCCTGACGCGCGAGCAGTACGTCGAGAACCTCCGCCACGGCGGGCCGCGGGGATTCATCGAGTTCGTCAGCCTGCAGGACCTCAAGGGCTCTATCGAGTTCGGGGGCAGGTACGACAAGCTCTCCCACGTCGCCGACCTTGAGTGGGACGTCCTCATCATCGACGAGGCGCACGAGGGAGTGGACACGTTCAAGACCGACGTGGCCTTCGACCACATAAGGCGCAGGTTCACCCTCCACCTCTCGGGGACGCCGTTCAAGGCGATCGCCAACGAGAAGTTCCCCACCGACGCCATCTACAACTGGACGTACGCCGACGAGCAGAAGGCGAAGCACGACTGGGACGACCCCGAGCGACCGAACCCCTACGCCGACCTACCTCGCCTCAACATGTTCACCTACCAGATGAGCGACATCGTGGCTGACGAGGTGCGACGCGGGTGCGACATCGACGGCGAGACGGTGGATTACGCCTTCGACCTGAACGAGTTCTTCGCCACGAACGAGAACGGCTGCTTCGTCCACAACGACGAAGTGAACCGCTTCCTCGACGCGCTCACCACGCAGAGAAAGTTCCCCTTCTCGACGCCTGAGCTGCGCGACGAGCTCCGCCACACGTTATGGATGCTCAACCGCGTGGACTCCGCGAAGGCGCTCGCGAGGAAGCTGAAGAGGCACCCCGTGTTCAGCGACTATGAGGTCGTGCTCGCCGCAGGCGATGGGAGGCTCGACGACGAGGAGGAGACGGCGAGGGCATTCGACAGGGTGCGCGAGGCCATCGCCAACCACGACAGGACCATCACGATCTCGGTGGGACAGCTGACGACCGGCGTCACCGTGCCCGAGTGGACTGCGGTGCTCATGCTCTCCAACATGAAGAGTCCCTCGCTCTACATGCAGGCCGCTTTCCGCGCCCAGAACCCGTGTCTGTTCTGCGTCGACGGTAAGTTTCTCCGCAAGGAGAACGCCTACGTCTTCGACTTCGACCCGGCACGCACGCTCACCATCTTCGAGGAGTTCGCCAACGACCTCTACACCGACACCGCGTCGGGCGGCGGCACGCTCGACGACCGCAAGCGGCGCGTCCGCACGCTGCTCAACTTCTTCCCCGTCATCGGCGAGGACGAGGGCGGCGAGATGGTGGAGCTCGACGCCGAGCGTGTGCTCTCCATCCCGCGCAAGATCCGGTCGCGCGAGGTGGTGCGCCGCGGCTTCATGAGCGACTTCCTCTTCCAGAACATCGGCAACGTCTTCCGCGCCCCCGCCGAGGTCATCGAGGTGCTGCAGAAGATGGAGCCCTACAAGGCGCCCTCGGAGGACCTCGGCGTGAGGCCCGACACCGCCGACGAGCTCGACCTCGACGAGAACGGGGAGGTCGACGTCCCTCGCGAGCAGGTCGTTGGGCTTGCCGAGGGCCTGTTCGGGGACAAGATCTACGGTGACATCGCCGTGGAGTTCGACGGTGCCATCGACTCCATCTCCCTCGAGAGGGCCGACAACCCCGACGACGCCTTCCTCGACGAGCTGGCCCGCGCCTTCGGCTCGGGCATCGCAGACCCCCTCGTCGAGGCGGCGAAGCAGAAGTACGGCTCGGACATGCGCCCCGCGCAGCAGAGGAAGGTGGAGCGCCGCATCAAGGCGGACGTCGACATCAAGCTCAACCGCGAGGTCGGCAACTTCAACATCGCGCGCAACAGAATCGAGCGGGAGCGTGAGCAGGAGCTCGAGCGCGCCGAGACGCAGGGGGAGGCCGATCGCATCAACCGAGCGCACGACGAGCGACTGGAGGATGCCCGCAGGGACCTCGTCACCAGTCTGAGGGAGGCGCGGGGCGAGCTCGTGAGGAGCGCGGGCGAGACGGTCGTGCGCGAGGTCGAGACCGCCAGGCGCGAGGCGAAGAAGCAGACCCTCGAGGGGAACATCCGAGACCACCTGCGCGGCTTCTCGAGGACGATACCCTCGTTCCTCATGGCATACGGGGACGAGGGTACGACGCTTGCGAACTTCGACCAGATCATCCCTCCCGACGTGTTCCAGGAGGTGACGAGCGTCACCGTCGACCAGTTCAGGCTGCTGCGCGACGGCGGGGACGTCGCGGACCCCGAGACTGGCGAGCCCGTCCACTTCGAGGGGCAGCTCTTCGGCCCCGTGGTGTTCGACGACTCCGTGAGGGAGTTCATCGCGCTGCGAGGGAGGCTTGCCAACTACTTCGACGAGGGCCAGGACGAGGACATCTTCGACTACGTGCCGCCGCAGAAGACCAACCAGATCTTCACGCCCCGGCGCGTGGTGACGCGCATGCTCGACCTGTTCGAGCGGGAGAACCCTGGCTGCTTCGACGACCCGAACCACACCTTCGCGGACCTCTACATGAAGTCCGGCATCTACATCGCCGAGGTCGTCAAGCGCCTGTACAACAGCCCGAGGATGCGGGAGCTCATGCCGGACGACCGGGAGAGGCTCGACCACATCCTCGAGAGGCAGGTCTTCGGCATCGCGCCGACGGAGATCATCTACCAGATCTCGACGCACTACATCCTCGGCTATGACAACGAGGTCGGCGGGGACTGCGACACCAACTTCGTGATGGCGGACTCTGCCGAGCTCGCAAAGGAGGGCAGGCTGGCGGAGTTCGTCGAGGAGGCGTTCGGGGGGAAGCTTGCGGGTGAGTGATGTGTGCGAGTTGCGAAAGGGAGAGGGAATGGAATTACCTCGCTACGTCAGCTCAGCGCTCAGGGTAATTCAGATTAACACAACGACTTTCATTTTTGTAGAATTATTGCTATGATACTTACATCGTATAGTGATGTTAGGAGGCAGCGTTGATTCAATGCCCCTTGTACACCCCCTATGACCTCGAGATTCTGAGGCCGCTCGGCGGCACCGATTTTGTTGAGCACGCAGTGAGGGCAGTCCGTACCGGATTCAAGGCGGGAATTAGCCACTGTCGGGCGGACTTTGCCGACATGTCCAGCTGTGATGTTGTGGGCGACTACTGTCGCGCGAAGATTAACGAGGCAGTCGCAGGCCTTGCTGCAGCCAGTGGGCTCGAGTGCACCTATGAGAAGCCCGAGCGGCAGCGCTACCATAGTCCAGTCATCAGGGCCGGCGGAACCGTGCTGACGGTTGCGCGGATGTATGGCAATCGCAATGTAACCCGCCCTTCAGGGCTGCGGTGCAATCTTGCCCAGCTGCGCCTATTTGACTTGGATGACACTCGTAGCTTTGCTTATGATGACGACGTGCGAGCCCTAATCCTTGCTTATTCACTCCGAGCTAAGGGACAGCGGTACCTCATCCAGCGAATCGAACTCCAAGAGATTGGGATTTCGCCTGAGGATGTTACTCACCGTATAGACCTTCTTTCGAAAGTGGCTGTACAATCTGCCACCACTCAAGCGGTTGTGTTTGATGATTTCGACATCAAGCCAAAGGAAGGACTGTTGAGGAAGCATGCCTGAGTTGGGATTTCAAGGGAGACGACTCGCGCAGGCTCGCAGGGCTCGTTCCATGACGCAGAGGGCTCTCGCTCAACTTATTGGAAAGACCTCGCAGGCAGTCTCCCAGTACGAGAAAGGCTCGACTACCCCTTCCCAGGAGGTGGTCGAACGCATCGTCAAGTTCTTGCAGGTTCCTGTAGAGCTGCTTTACAGGCCTTGGGTAGACCATGGTTCGGATAAGCCCGTGTTCTACAGATCGATGTCGGCGGCAACCAAGCGGGCGCGAGATGCTGCCGAGAGCAAGCTGGAGTGGATTGATGATTGCGTTTCATACTTTGAATCCATGCTTGACCTGCCCGAGTTCTCCCCGTTCGACATGGAGATTCCAAGCGACCCTCTCCTGATCACTGATGAGCTGATAGAGGAGGCTGCGGCAACTGTTCGGGCTGCATGGGACGTGCCAGCTGGTCCCATAGACAATATGATTGGCCTTCTTGAGAGGCATGGTGTCTTCGTTTTTATGATGCCCCTTGGCGCTGACACCCTTGATGCATTATCTGTCGACTGGAACGAGGCACATCCGTATGTGGTCGTGGGGACTGACCAGGGAAATGCTTGCCGTTGGAGATTTGACTGCGCTCACGAGCTCGGACACCTTGTTCTGCACAGAAATATCGATAGCTCGCTTCTGGCAACGCCCGCTGTTTGCAAGCTCATTGAGACACAGGCGCATAGATTCGCCTCGGCGCTTCTTTTGCCGGAAGAAGAGTTCGTCGATTCGCTCTATACGGTAAGTCTCGATGGATACCGCGATCTTAAACCATACTGGAAGACCTCTATATCGGCGATGATTCGCAGGACAAGAGACCTTGGCATCATTGACGATGCGGGATATCGGAATCTGTACATTTCCATCAGCCGTCGTAGATGGCGCAAGATTGAGCCGTTTGACGAGGAGATGGCTCCCGAGCGTCCTGCTTTGGCAAGAAAGTGTCTTGAGGTCATCTCCACCTCGCTCGTCGGATCGGAAGATGAGTTCAACAAGATGACTGCTCTGCCAGAGGATTTCATGATGACGCTATTTGGTAGTTTCAGAAGGGCCGCAAATTCTCCGAAGGGACAAATCATATCTCTCCCCATGAGGTCGAGGAAGTAAGGTGGGCACTTGATGGAAGTTGATCCGGTCACCGATGCTTGCGAGAGCTCGGCTTGCATGGACGTGGCGAACGGTGGTATAAATCGTACTGACAGTACCCCGCACGCTTCAGTCCCAACGGGAACAGCGAACCAGGCGGGGTCATCTTTTTCTCCACTCCCTGACGCTACAACCTACGAGGAGCAGCTCTCCAAGATGGAGGGACGGGGCCTCTTCGTGTCGGACGAGGAGTTTGCCGTCGCCCGGCTTCGCGAGCTGAACTACTATCGCCTCCGCGGGTACTGGCTCACGCTCGAGCGGGACGGCTCCTTCGTCGAGGGGGCGAGCTTCGACGACGTCTGGGAGATCTACCAGCTCGACCGGGAGCTCCGCGCGTGGCTCTGGCGTGCGATAGCGCCCATCGAGATAAAGCTGAGGACTCAGTTCGCCTACCACTTTGCCAACCTGTGCGACGCGGGGGCATATCTCGACGCTGGGAACTATAGGAGCCGCTCCAGTTTTCGGAGGGCAATCTCGAACTTCGAGCGCGAGAGGGACCGAGCGCGCGATCAGGGCGTGCCCTGCGTGGTCCACAACATGGACAAGTACGGGAAGCTCCCGGTCTGGGCGGCGGTGGAGAGCATGTCGTTCGGCACGCTCTCGATGCTCTACGGGAACCTCTGCCCCAGCACTGGTTCGAGCGAGAGATCCAAGGGGGTGCAGGCGGCGGTCGCAGAGGCCTTCGGCACGAATCCGTACTACCTGAAGAGCTGGGTGCACCACCTGACTACGGTCCGCAACATCGCGGCCCATCACGACCGGTTCTACAACCGCGTGATGACCATCCGCCCATCGCTTCTCAGGCAAGACGAGAGGCGTATCAGGCGACGGGACGCCAACAAGCAGTTTCCGACCTTTCTGGTGCTCCGCAGGATATACGAGAAGTCTTGGCCGGAGGAGTGGGGGCCTCTCAGTGACGAGCTCGCCGCCTGCGTCGACCGGCACCCCTCTGTAAATCTTGCGCCGATGGGATTCCCGAAGAACTGGAAACGTGTTCTCGGAATCGAGTAGCGCACCTCCTATCCGTTTTTTGCTTTGTGACAGCCCTCTAAGCTGCTTGGCAGTATTAGGGGGCCGATTTCGTTTATCGGCCATAAGCTGAGAGGCGGTTGACATGGCCGGTGATGAGGTTGGCTCGCAGGGGCCGGAGCGTACGGAAGGCACGACGGCGCGCGAGCCGGAGCCGCAGGCGACGCAGGAGCCGCTGACGGTTGGGGGCAGCGGTGCTGCTGATGCGAGCACGGACTACGAGGCCCTTCTCGCCGAGCGCGACGCCAAGATTGCGGAGCTGGAGGGAGCAATCGCGGAGGCGGCAAAGACTGCCGAGGCAGCCGAGGCGCTGCGCGCCGAGATGGACGAGCTGCGACGCCAGGGCGAAGAGCAGCGTGTCGAGTTCGAGCTCACGATGGCCGGCGCTAAGAGCGTCAAGGCCGCCCGCGCCCTTCTCGACGAGCACGGCGGGGACGTCTCCAAGCTGAAGGAAGCCGAGCCCTGGCTGTTCGGGGGAGCGGAGCCCAAGCAGAGCGGCAAGACCGGCCTCCCCAACGCGGGGGCCGCATCCGACGAGGGCAAGACGATGAAGCGGTGGCGCGAGATCGCGGGCATCGCGGACGAGGAGTAGCAGATGGCCAACAGCATCGCATCCGTCAGGAACTACACGACCGTCCTCGACGAGGTGTACCAGCGCGCGGCGGTCTCCGCGTGCCTGAACAGCCCGCGCCGCATGGTGCGCGCGGGGCGCAACGCCAAGGAGATCATGGTGCCGAAGATTCAGGTCTCCGGCCTTGGCAACTACACGCGTAACGTGGGCTACAAGACCGGCAGCATCACATACGAGTTCGAGACGAAGACGTTCAACTACGACCGAGGCATCAGGTTGCTCGCGGACGTGATGGACGTGGAGGAGGCCGGCGTGCTCGACTGCTTTGTCGAGGCCGGTTCCGAGCTCCAGCGCACGCAGGTGGCGCCCGAGGCCGACGCCTTCGCCTTTGCCGAGATCGCGGGACACGAGGGCGTTTCTGCCGCTACGACAGACTACTCCGACGCCGAGGCGGAGGACGTGCTTGCCGACCTGCGCGCCGCGACGAACGCTATGGACGAGGCGCAGGTGACCACGGGCTCGCGCTACCTCTTCATCACGCCGACGCTCAGGGGCGTGCTGGATGACTTCAGCTTGGCGAACCCGACGCGCTCGAACCGCGTGCTCGAGCGATTCTCCCGCATCGTCGAGGTACCGCAGGTGCGCTTCTACTCGCACATCGACCTGCTCTCCGGTGACGGGGACCAGTTTGGCTACGCTCCTGCCGAGGGTTCCTACGAGCTCACATCCGACACCGAGGTCGTGAGCGGAAAGACCTACTACACCGAGAGCTCTGGCTCCTACACAAAGGTGGCGAGCCCGCAGAAGAGCGGCCTCTCCACGTACTACGAGCTCGTGGGCGCGGGCGCGCCAATCAACTTTCTGGTGGTGGAGAAGAGCGCCGTGATTAAGTTCGACAAGCACGTTGCGAGCCGCGTGTTCAGTCCCGACGAGCTGGAGACGCTTGACTCCTACATGATGAAGTATCGCAAGTACGGCATCGT
>CALUJT010000288.1 GCA_944321005.1 uncultured Atopobiaceae bacterium
CTGGCAGAACCATCGTATCGGAGGGCCCGGACACTTAGCGGAGGCCGCCCATCTCCAGAGTGGTTTAAAAGCGTTCCTACGAAAAAGCCTGGAAGATCGCCGACGCCCTGGACATATCCCTGGACGAACTGGGAGGCCGCCAGTGGCCCCCGGAGGGCACCGCGGCCCCTGCCGACCCCATGCGATAGGAGCTCGTACGGTGCTACGACGCCTCGACGGCCGAGAACCGCCACTCCCTCTTTGTCGCCGCACGCAACGCCGCGCTCGCCTCGGGAGAGGCAGTCGAACGTGGAGCTGATAAGGGCCAGGTGAGCGCGTGATGACTGACGCGAAGCATCACATCGAGCAGATGATTGCAGAGTGCGAGTGCATCGTCGACGGCGAGTACGGTGACGAGACGCAGGCGTACATCGACGCATTCATGGACGAGATGAGAGGATTCAAGTTCCCGCTCTTCTGCACGCAGTCCTCGGACCTTCCGTCTGACAGGACTATCAAGGGTATGAGGCGGGCCAAAGGGTGGCTCATCGCGAACATGGCCACCCTGACGTCGCAGACTGGTGATACGACCACCATAAGCACGACTGCACAGGCGAGCGCCAGCGCATCCGTCGAGGTCACGATGTCCCAGGTGTTCGACGAGCTGGAGTCCCTCGTTCACGACGATTCCGAGCTCTCAGAGATAAAGGCGGCGATAGCAGACTTGGAGGCTGCGAAGGGCAAGTCACCCGAGACAATATGCGATAAGGCATCCAAGCTGCTCGACCTAGCGAAGAAGGGCGCTGACGTGGCGAAGGCGGTTGGTCCGTACATCGCGATGGCGCTGCAAGGAATGGGCTAAATTGACGGCATAGAAAGGCGGCACACCATGAGAAGACAAGTGATCGCGGCGGCGCTGGTCGGCACGCTCGCCCTTGTCGGCTGCAACACGCAGCCCGCAGAGACGACGGACGAGACGCCGGTGGTGGAGGAAGAGGCCGAAAGCGAGGAAGTGGACAAATCTGGCCTCAAAGAGACTCTTGATGAGGTCGAATCCACCACTCTTGAAGGACTTTCGCTCAACGCCGGAACGAAGCTCTCGGACGCCTACGATGAGGCAGTAGCCATCATGGATGATGATGAGGCGAAGCAGGCAGAGGTGGATAGCGCGCAGAGGGCGCTCATATCCGCCTTCGATAGCGCGTCGCGCGAATCTGAGGCGTACACATCTGCCAGCGTTGATGAGTTCACGGTAGTGGATGCCTACGCCGATCCGGTCAACTCGTACGGCTTCTTCGACATGGTCATAGTCGTGCAGAACAACACCGACTCGGCCAAGGTATTTCAGGGCGTGGACATTGCCGAGCTTGACGCCAATGGCAACATCATCAACTCCTATATGTCCTACAACAAGAACGCAGTTGATACGGTTGTTGACCCTGGCCAGCAGCTCTCGCTCCGCCTCACGTGCTCGGCAGACGATGGCATCGCGGGCGTACGCGTGACACGCTACGAGTACGGCCCATCCATCGGCTCCGGTGGAGAGCTGAGCGAGACGTTCACGAAGATGTTCTAGCCAAAAACGCGATGCAGGAGGCTCGGCTGAGCTCCCGGTCAACCACGAGTGCGGCGAGCTGGTGTGCCGAAGGCTTCTGCGCGGGACGCAGCTGGCGCGCGCGTCGTCGACGTGCTACTACTCGCTGTCTCCCGCCGTTGTCAGGTACTTTCGAGAGAGGGGAAGTTCGACGCCTCGAGGATAAAGACACTTCGGGTCAACAAATCGACGAGCGCGCTGATCAAGCTGGACGAATGGAGAAGATGGTTTCGAGAGAGGGACGAATGATGCCAGCGCTGGCGGGTCGCCTCGGTCCCACGCGGAGGGCCATGGGGGGCCTCGATTCTTCGCCTGATAGGGGGGTGGTGTGATGGCAAGGAGAGGAGAGTACGAACCGGAGTCATTGCCGAACGACTACTGCGCAGTCAGCATAGAGACCGCCGGCTATGACTTCGAGACGGGCCAGATTGCGGAGGTTGCGGCGGTTCGCGTCCGCGACCGACACGACGTCGCGCGCTTTCGCTCGTTCGTCGCAATCGACGGGGGCGTGCCGGAAGACCTGAAGAAAAACGCCGGACTCTGCGACGCCCACTTCACGAAGGCCCCGAGCCGCGAGCGAGTCATCGCCGAACTTCTCGACTTCATCGGTGACGACGCCCTCGTCTCCGTGAAGCACGGCCGATTCGTGCGGCCGTTCCTTGAGCGCGACGCCCTCAGGTATCTCGGCGCCGTCGTTCCGAACCGGTGGATAGACCTTCTTCTGTACGCCAGGCACGAGGGGGCGCTCGGGCGCGACTCCCTCACCGACCTGTGCCAGAGGCTCGGCGTCGAGAAAGAGCCCGTCCACCGCCCGCTTGCTGACGCGATCGCGACGCATCGGGCCTTCGAGGTGCTGAGGATGCGAGCAGAGGGCGCGCACGAGATTCCGGACTGGCTCATGACCGAGGAGTCGCGAGTCCAGCAGCTCGGGCCGGACACCGAGAGGTGGATGAAGGAGCGCAAGCACTCGGCGCCCTGGGGCGCGCTCGGCGCCGTCCTGCTCTTGGGACTTGTCGGCGGCGTCATGGAGATGATCTCCGAAGGGCCCCAGGACCCTCTCGCCCTCGCCGTCTGCGCCGTCGGCGGCGTCCTGGCCGCGCTCAGGTCGAGGTCGTGCGTCGAGCACAACAGGAAGTTGAAGGAAGAGGCCGGTCTCTAGCCGACGAAATGATGAGATGGTTTCGAGAGAGGGTCGAGTGATGCCAGCGATGGTGGGCCGCCTCGGTCCCGCGCGGAGGGCCATCGGCATTATTCAGGGTCGTTTAGTGAGCACTTGACCAAGGGATGGGGGCGGGAAAGCATGAGCGGAAATGAGGCTGCCAGAGGGCGTCGACGCAACCGACGAAAAGCAACTGACGACCGAAAGCTCGGGTGGGCGGACGAAAAGCGAACGACTTGCCCGTCAGTCGCGCTTGCGGTCAACGATCTCCGTTAGCAAAAATGTCGCGCTAGGTGTGTGGTCTTTCACATATATTGGAAACAGGAGGGGGTGACCAATGACGCAGGGGTATGAGACCAGAGAGACCAACTGGGGAGGCAGGCCCGTGAGGGTACTCGCGCGCACCAGCGAAGAGCGAGACTTTCTCGAACGAATGAAGGAGAACCCTAAGCGCAACGAGCGATTCTGCCTCATCAAGCGGGCCATAGAGAAGATGTTTGATCGAGGGATTGATGTATGCCTAAAGAGGAAGAACTTCCTCAGACAGCTCGATGGTGGCGTCAGCCTGTTCGAGGCCAAGGTTGCGGGCCAGGTCATCCGGGTCATGACGTACCTGCACAAATGGAGTGGCGGAATCGGAATGGTTCTGCTGTTTGACTTCGATGGACATCAGGGTAACGACAAGATCCCGAAGCAGTTTATTGAGAAGGGACGCAGGCTGGCGAGAGAGGCGAAGGCCTGCATCGAAAGGGAGAGAGTATGGCAGTGACCAAGAGAGACGAACTCGGCGGCACAAATGTCGGGGGGCAGTACCCAAGCGAGCGCATGCTCGAGTACATCATGGACTTCTGCTTCATGGTCGAAGACAGACTCGAGGAGCTTGGCATGACGCGCAGCGAGTTGGCAAGGAGACTCGGACGGAAGCCGTCGTCCGTCACCCGAGTGCTCAGCGGAAGCGCGAACGTCACCCTGCAGACGATTGCAGAGTATGACGCCGCTCTCGGTCTCGACATCAAACTGACGTGCGGGGCCCAGGAGGGTGGTCGCATCTCTTTTAGCGCTCCGCCCCAAAAGTCCCCCTCCCATCGGGCGTGGGGAGATCCGGCCGGAAGGAAGGGCTGGCGCAGGGAGTCGTCCGAGCAGGCACACACACCACGGGCCCCATTTCGGAGTCTTTCATTCGTAGGGGAGGTAGCGGCATGAGCGAGAGCGCGACCCTCGCACCCATCTCCATCGACAGGATGTGGCTCACCAAGGTCGACTTCGACATCGACCCGGAGCCCGCAGACAAGATGGTCGTTAAGGTCGACATAGACCTCAGGAGTGGTCACGTCAGCCGTAGCGACGACGGGGTGATGCATGAGACCATCGAGCTTGCCGTGAGGGCTCGCCTCGTGAACGAGGACGACGAGGAAGATGTCCGGATGTCAGCGAGCGCGAGCATGGTCACCGAGGTCAGCACAGACTTTCCCAATCTTTCGGACGAGGCCGGCGAACGCTACCTGATCAGGAATGCCGTCTCGATGTCGTACTCACATGCGAGGTCCTGCATCATGGCCGTATCTGCGATGTCACCGATGGGTGGCTTCACGCTCCCGCCGATTCTTCCGGACGAGATTCTGCGCAGCCACGATGATGGTGACGCCGAGAGCGGGCAGGACGAAAAGGGGTAGCTAAGTCAAAAAGCGCCCCGCGTGCGATCTTGGCGGATTCACGCGGGGCTCCACCAGCGACTCGGCAAAAGTACGTAAGGTGGTGGCCACATTATGCCACGCAAGAGGAACCGGACGAAGGCCGACCCCACGGCCTGCGTCATATACGCTCGCTTCTCCTCGGAGCGCCAGCGCGACGAGTCCATAGAGGACCAGGTCCGCGTGTGCTCCGACTGGGCAGCCGGGCACGGCCTGGCGGTGGTCGCGACCTACGAGGACCGCGCCATCTCCGGCACGAGCGACGAGCGCCCGGAGTTCCTGAGGATGATAGCCGACGCCAGGTCCGGCAACTTCGGTACCGTTCTCGTCTACAAGCTCGACCGCTTCGCCCGCGACCGATTCGACGCGGCGATCTACCGCAAGCGCCTCGGGGACTGCGGCGTCTCCCTGCGCTCCGCCATGGAGTCGATACCGGACGGACCGGAGGGCGCCATCCTCGAGTCCGTGATAGACGGCTTCAACGAGTACTACAGCAGGAACCTCTCCCAGAACGTCCTCAGGGGCATGATGGGCAACGCCGAGCGCTGCCTCGCCAACGGGGTCCGCGTCTACGGGTACCGCACCGCTGCCGACGGGACCTACGAGGCGGACGAGGCCGAGGCCAGGTTCGTCCGCGGCGCCTTCGAGCGGGCCTCGTCCGGCATGAGCCGCAAGGAGATCGTCGCGTGGCTCAACTCGTCGGGGTCGCGCAACGCCCGCGGCAACAGGTGGCAGTACAACTCGGTGCGCACGATGCTCCTGTGCGAGAAGTGCCGGGGCGTCTACTCCTTCAACGGGGTGCGCGTCGAGGGCGGCATGCCCAGGCTCGTGAGCGACGAGCTCTGGGAGGCGGCGCAGGCGACCATGGCGGAGAAGCCGCGGCAGCACGCCTACCTCCTCGCCGGCAAGCTCTTCGACGCCGAGACCGGGACCCCGTACCGCGGCACGGGCGGCACGTCCTGCACCGGGCGCACCTACCTCTACTACTCCGTCCCGACCGGCGGCGGCCACGAGCGCAGGTTCCCCCGAGCGGACGTCGAGCGCGCGGCGCTCCGCGCCCTCGCGGCAGCCTTCGCCGACCGCGAGTTCTCGGAGAGCGTGGCCCGCGCGGCCGTTCTGGCCATGGAGTCCGACGCCGACTCCCCCGAGGCGCGCTCCGCCAGGGCGAGGCTCGAGGAGGTCGGCCGCCGAGAGGCGAACATCCTGAGGGCCGTCGAGATGGGCGTCGTGCCGCCCGGCACCGACGCCAGGCTCGCCGAGCTCGCCGAGGAGCGGGCCCGCCTCGAGTCGAGGCTGTCCGCCGCGGCCGAGGCGGTGCCCACCGTCGAGGAGATGGCCGAGTGGGTCAGGACGCGGCTCGCGCAGAGGCCCGCGGACACGCTGCTGCGCAACGCGGTCTCGCGATGCACCCTGGACGCCGAGGGCAACATGACGGTGGAGATACCGTGGAGGAGCAGTTCTAAAGCGCTCTCGAACGGCCGAATCTCGGCACAAAAAAAACGGCGAATGCCCAGCTAGAGGGCAGTTCGCCGAGTTTAGGTTTGGTAGCCCGTACCAGATTCGAACTGGTGATCTCCGCCTTGAGAGGGTTATCCCACAGCGTCGACTGAGGACAACAGACGTATACAAAAGAGCGTCTGAGCAGGTCTTTTGCGGCAACGGACAGCATCTGACGGAACCTGACGAAAACGAAGTTTCGGTCGCTGTTGTGTCCCGGTTGTGTCCCGTCCGCAACCAGGCCGACGCAATGGTCAGATCGAAGGAGGCCACCATGAACTACAGCGCAGCAGACATTGAAGCCATGTGCGAGCTCGAGGACTACTCCCATTTCCGCGCTGAGCTCGTTGAGATCTCACCGCAAAGCTTTACGCTCGAAGAGCTCAAGGAGATTCTCGGAGACATGATTCGAAGCAAGGTCGCCCTGGAAGACAGCATGCGAGAGCACTTCGCAATGCTCGGAGAGCTCGAGCAGACCCAGCTGCTCGACATGCTGGGAGCCAGCGGCTGCAAGGACCGCGACTGGTGGTACCGGATGCTCATGGATGGTCCGGTGCACAGGGAGTTCCCGACAATCTGAAGCGAATAAGAAAAGACAGCATGCCCCGCGAATATGAAATCGCGGGGCTTCTTAATGAATGTGGGAGACAATGGCCCCCATGAACAGCGGTCAAATCGAAGAAAAATGGAGATCTCAGTTCGCGTCGAAAACGTATACCTCATACCACAGAGGGGATAGCGACGGCATTAGCTTGGCATATAGCCTATCTTGTCCACGCCCACGATTCCTCGCCTGTCGTAGCTGATGCTGATGGTATGGGGGGAGGCGTGCTTAACAGAGGCTGTCCGGGTTCTTCCAAGACGGACATCTGCGCTAGCCAAGTTGGCACTTTTCACCGAGGCCTTCTTGATTCCCAATCTGTCCTTTGTCCCCTCGGGTAGCTCGTAGCTCTGCCGAACCAGCCCAAAGAAGGTGAACCCAGACTCGTTGGCAAGACTCAGCACGAGAGACTTCGCCGGGGAGAACGCGAGACCGCCCGCAGCAGACCCGACAAGAGAGCCAATGAGCATGGGGATGGCAGCGCCACCCGAGACAACGGATGCCACCCCAGCGCCGACCAAAGAGATAGCCGAGACGAATGCTCCCTGTGTGAATCCGTCCATAAGCTCCTTTTGGGTCTTCTGTCCGTTCGCGACGAGAAAAGCGTCTTTGCATGTTTCAACGGTGAGCACAACAAGTGTCCCAATGACCGCTGGCCCCATGGATCTGCTCGCCGCCCTCATGATTCCCTGCCCGAACATGCCCTTCGCAGCGGCAGCGGTGATTGCTGCAGATGCTGAACCGTTGATAAAACCCGTTGTCCCCCCGTCCAAGGTGGCGGCACCAATGGTGCGAATGTCCTCCTCTGAAAGCTCTCCCTCAGTGATGAGCTTGTCTATAGCGCGGTAGATTTCCGGAGCAACTTTTAAGGCGGCAGAAACAGCAGCAGCCGTTGCGCCCGCCTTGAGAGATTGCCTCAGCAGGTGCTGGGTCTCGACGAGCTGAGCCGGGGTCATGCCGTCATCCGCAGAATCGAGGTGACGGCCACTGCTCACCTCGATGGCCTTCTTCCTCGCCTCGTCTACTGTCAGCGCCCTCCCCTCGACGCCGTCTTCGCCTCTCACGCGATCTACAAGTCCGTCGGCAACCTTCTTCCACCTCTGCACCTCAGCGTCCTTGCCGAGTGCCTTGCTCTTTGCGAGAAGCTTGAAGGCCTCCTGCCGGCAATCTTCAAGCTTGTCAGGTGCAACGAGACCAAACTGCCCTTCGTAGAGAAGGTCGGAGGGGCTCGCACCGGGCCTTCCCTTAAGCGCCGCCCACTCGTCGAAGCCCATCATCGCTGAATCGGCGGATGCCTTGTACCGGTCAAAGAGAGTGGTGCCAAGCGCCCTAACGGTCTGATAGGGGCTCTCGTAAATCTTAAGCTGGTACGCCGTACCAGGTCCCGCAACATCGACCGAGCCGAGGTCGTGCGAGTGAAGAACCTCGAATCTCACATCGCTTCCCTTGACGGCGGCGTCGATGTTCGCCGTCCCAGCGGCATACTCCTCAGCGAGGAATCCCTTGAGGGACTCCTGGGCCGGCTTTGTTGCCTGATAGTAGTCGTATGCGTTCATCCGACGGTAAAGCTCGTCTATTGCCGCCTGGACGCCGCGAATGTAGTTGACGCCAACCTCCGCGCCAAGATGGCCGCCGCCCTGTCTGAGAACGAAATCGTAGCCGCGTTCGAAGTCATCCATCTCACGCCTCCGCGAAACCACGCATCTTCTCGGTGTAGAAAAGCTTGACAGCGAACTGGTACTTCTGATCCTCGATCTCAGCACCTTTTGTGGCAAAACGCTTTTAAACCACTTTGGAGATGGGGGTCACGCCGCGGCGCGCCTCCTCTCCCAGTAGCCCATGTCGTAGC
>CALUJT010000289.1 GCA_944321005.1 uncultured Atopobiaceae bacterium
AGGCTCGTCGACGCGGGCATGGTCGAGTCCCTGGGGTCGGACAGGAACAGGGCCTATCGGGCCGTCTGACGCCCGCCCCCGGGTCGGCCTGAGAGGGCATCGCGTGCCGTCGCGCCGAAACCGGCCCGGACCAACCCGCTGCTGGCGGGGACGCGCCCCCGTCCCCGCCTCGCCCCTAATCCAGCGTGGCCCGATCTCCCCGCGGCTTGGCGGCGCCCGGCCCTGCGGCTCCGGACGCGTCCGGTCGCGCCCGGGGCCGCAGGGCCCGTCCCAACTTAAAAGGAGACAACGCATGACAGCTTGCAGGAACAAGGCCAGGGGCGCGGTCGTCGCCGCCCTCGCCGGCGCGCTCACGCTGGGCGCCGCGCCGGTCATAGCGCTGGCGGACGGGGCGTCGCTGATGACCGCAACCGACGTCTCGGAGATCAAGAACAGCACCGTTACCGCAGCAATCGACGAGAACCGGGACGAGATTGAGGATCTGAGCAACATTTCGTTCGAGGCAGATGGTAACGCTCACTACGTCGTCCCAACCGAGGTTACTAACGTGCTCGGTGACGTCTACGACGTTGAAGACGACGGACTGCAGGTGACCTATTACGCCGCCTCCCCGAACAACAACCCGACCGGAACGTGGCTCCTCGATGCTGACGGCGAGCGCATCTACGTCACTTCCATTAGGGACAATGACCCCGAGAACATTACCGCCGCAGGGAAATACTATGTCGGAGTGTTTGCCGCGAGCGGAGCAGTCAACGCCGCGAACTCCACCTACCTGGAGTTCACCCTCGCGAGCACGACGCTGAGTGACGCCTACGTCTGCGACGCTGCCGACACGGACGACACGTCCCTGGAGTACATCGCCTCCGTGCAGGCTCTCGGCCGTGACTTCAACGTCGCGCTCAACGGTCATGTTCTCAACAGCGGCACCGAGATCAAGGCATGGGTCTACAAGGCCGGCGACACCACCTTCACCGCCACAGACGTCGAGAACGTCGGTGACTACGTGATTCGAGTCGAGGGAAGGACTGGCTCTGACTACGAGGGCCAGAGTGTCGACATCCCCTTCAGCATCGTGCCCGTTGACCTTGCGGATGCCTCCATCGTACTCGACCAGGATCTCAACGCAGTCGCTGGGACCGCTGCCCCGACCGTCGTCAGGACTGTCGACGGGTCTGCGGCGCTCGCCGGCGAGGTGACGCTCAAGTTCGACTCCGCGTCCAATGGGGCGCTCGCTCCCAGTGACGCCCAGGGCGCCTACACTTATCGCGTCGTGCCTACGGACTCCGAGGATGAGGACATCGTAAACTATCAGGAGATTACCGTCATCCGCTATGCGCGCCCGGCGACCTTCCGCTACGACCGCCAGGAGATTGCTGACGGTCAGACGATTGAGCGGTTCGATCCTACGCTCGTCGACGCCAGAGGCGGCAATGCTGCCGTCGCTACGGAGATCTCGTACGAGAAGCAGGACTCAAACGGCCTTTGGCACGGTGTCGATGCGGCGGCAACGCAGTACCCCGGCACCTACCGCGCCATCATCACCGCTGTCGATGACGACTACACCTACGGCGGCTCCGTCACGGTCAACTTCGCCGTTGCGGCCATCGACGTCGTCGACACCGACGTCTACGTGACCTACATGGGCGAGGTCGTCGAGGAGGGCGAGGCGGTCGACGTCTACTCCGGCTCCGACCTCTCCGGCAACGTGTCCGTGCGCGCCTTCGACGAGGACGGTGAGGAGGTCCCGGCCTCCGAGTTCGACGTCGTCATCACGAACGAGGACGGCGACGAGGTCGACGAGGTCGTCGACGCCGGCGAGTACACCGTCAACGTGAAGAACAAGGCCGACTCCATGTACCAGATCGTCGGCGGCGACGACTCCGTCACCTTCGAGGTGCTCCCCGTCGTGACCACCGGCGACACCGCGACCGACGCCGACAACGCCGACATCCGCTTCGACGGCGTGCTCGCCTTCGGCGCGACGAACCAGGGCAACACCTACGCCTACACGGGCGAGGCGGTCGTCCCGACGTTCCAGTACGACCTCACCTGGGGCCGCTACGCCGACTCCGAGGACTGGGTCTCCCTTCCCGCCGACGCCTACCGCGCCGAGTACGAGGTGAAGACCGCCTCCGGCGCCTGGAAGCCCGTCGACGAGTGCGTCGAGCCCGGCACCTACCGCGTCGTGCTCTCCGACAACGCCAAGGACGGCAACCACGACGTCGACGGCACCTACGAGTTCGTCGTCTCCAAGGACCGCGTCTTCCTCGACGTCGCCAACGACCAGTGGTACTCCGAGTACGTCTACCAGGTCCGCGAGAGCGGCTGGATGACCGGCTACGGCATGGGCCTCTTCTTCGGCCCGGCCGACTCCATCAAGCGCGGCGACGTCGCCATGACGCTCTACCGCATGGCCGGCCAGCCCGACTTCACCGACGAGGGCTCCTACGACGAGAACAAGGGCTACCTCACCGGGTTCTCCGACGTCGACGGGAACGCCTACTACGCCAAGGCCATCCTCTGGGCCAAGAGCGCCGGCATCGTGTCCGGCGACGGCGGCAAGGACACCTTCCGCCCGAACGACACCGTGACCCGCGAGGAGCTCGCCAAGATGCTCGCGATCTTCGCCGACAAGTGCGGCGAGGACACCGACGTCGACGCCGACGCCGTGCTCGGGGGGTACGAGGACGAGTCCTCCGTCTCCGACTGGGCCCGCGGCTACGTCGCCTACCTCGTCGAGGCCGGCGTCATGGGCAAGGACTCCGGCCTGAAGGGCAACCAGCCCATCAGCCGCGCGGAGGTCGCCGCCATGGCCGTGCGCCTGAGCGACGTGTTCGACTTCAAGATCATGGAGTAGGTTCGACGGGCACCTGAGCTCGTCGCAATCCGCCGGGGAGGGCAGAGCCCTCCCCGGCACCGCGTCGGCAGCAGGCCGGCCGCAGCCGAGTGGGACCATCAGTCGGCTGCGACAGGCCTATCCGGTGAAGCAAGCTGTCGTGCAACAAGAAGGCCGTGGCGAGGGCCGACGCCCCCCACCCGCTCGCACGGGTGGGGGGCGTCGACGTCTCCGCGCCCTCCCCGCCGGGCCCAGCCATCAGTCCGGTCGGGCGCGCGGGCGGACGAACCGGCCCGCGCCCCCGGCGCCCTAACGTCGTGACCCTCCCTCCCGTGCGAGCGGGAGGGAGGGTCACGGCCCTCGCCACGGCCTACTTCTGTTTTCGCACGACAGCTTGCTCTACCGGATAGGCCCGTCGGAACCGGCTCCGAGGGAGCCCGCTCCGGCCGGCCTGCTGCCGCCGGGGGGCCGGGGCCCCGAGGGGCCCCGGCCGTGGTGCAATCTGGTCGCTACTCGGTGACGGGCTTGCCGACCACGTCGGCCTGCTCGGGCTGGTAGCGCACGGCGATGGTGACGGCGCGGCCGCGCGTCACGGGGCTCTGCGGCTGGACGTCGGCACCGCCCTGGGCGATGTAGTCGTTCTCGACGGCCCACGCCACGGCGTCCTCGGCGAACTGGGAGACCTTGTCGCCGTCGGCGACGGTGCCGAGCACCTCGTCGGTGTCGACGGCCTCGTAGTTGCCGACCGCCTTCGCGTAGCGGGCGAGCATGGTGACGTACTGCTCGACGGTCACGTCGTCGGCCGGGCCGAAGGTGCCGTCCTCGTAGCCGGTGACGACGCCGGCCCTGGCGGCCCAGGCGAGGGCCTGCGCGAAGAACTCGTCGCCGTTGACGTCGGAGAACTGGGAGAGGTACTTGCCCTCGTCGGGGCCGGCCACCCAGTCGTCCTTCTGCGGCTCTCCGCCGGCCATGCGGTAGAGCACGCAGACCATCTGGGCGCGGGACATGGAGCTGTTCGGCATGAACAGGTTGGAGCCGCCCATGCCCTCGATGTAGTGCTCGTTCACGGCCGTGTAGACGCTCTCGGTGTAGTACTCGTTGTTGGGAACGTCGACGAAGACCTTCTTGTCGGCGACGATGACATTCGCGGTGACATTAGTGGTGGAGAAGCTGTAGTTGTCGGTGTTCAGGGCGTCGGAGAAGTGCGCGACGTACTCGCCCTCGTCCTTGAGCTCGACCTCCTTGTTAGTGGCGTCTCCATCGAGGGTGTAGGTGACCTCGAAGGCCTCGGCAGGTACCTCGATGGCCTCCTTCTTGGCAGCATCGGTGTAGAAGGTGAAGGTCGGGGTGATTGCCTCGCCCGTGTAGGGCAGGAAGCCGTCGTCACCATCGAAGAGGGAGTAGTCGACCTCGGCGGCCTTGACCTCGGCAGGCTTGACGGTGACGTCGAAGGTCACGGCGGAGTCGCTGTCGAACTTGAAGGTGAGCGCCTTGAAGGTCACGCGGTAGGCACCGGCGTCGACGATGGAGTCGGTGTCGACGTAGATGCCGTCGGCGCCCTTCTTGGAGACCGAGACCTCATAGTCGGTGCCCTGGACGAGCTCGACGCCGTTCGCGATGACCTTGGCCTCCATTCCCTCGGCGTAGTCGGTGCCGTCGTAGTAGACCGTGGCGGTCTTGTCGACGTTCTTGCCGTCGATGGCGAGGAAAGCGTTGGCGTCCTTCGTGAGGGTGCTGCCGTAGCCGACCGTCACCTCGGCGGAGGCCCTGCCGGCGATGACGTAGCCGTCGACCTTGGTGTTCACGTCGACGACGACCGTGTAGGTGCCGGGGTTCCTGAGCTCGTCGGCGCTGACCTCCTCGCCGCCCTCGAAGACCTTGACGAATTCGGACGCCTTGAGGCTCTTGGTCTCCTCGCCGATCACGTACGTCACATTGATGTCGGAGGTGTCGAAGTAGGGATTGCTCTCGAGGTCGGAGAGGTCGGTCTCAAAGTCCTTCCCATCAAGCTCAGATCCGTTGTACTCGATACTCGCCTTCGCGTCGGCGTTGTAGACCGTCACGGTCTGCTCTCCCGTGACCCAGTCGTTGCTGCTATCGTCCCCAGCAAAGTCCTTGACCGCGCTGATCTTGAACTGGTAGGCGCCGAAGCCCCCGTTGATGGCGCCGTCGGGGCCGCTCACGAAATCGACGGAGATGCGCTCGAGGGCGCCCTCCTGCATATCGGTGCTCTTGACGCCGTTGATGGACTCGATGAGGCTGGCATCCTCGGCGATGACAGAGCCGCCCGTGAAGATAGTCGTGGCGATGTCGGCGTCGGTGAGGTCGAGCTTGCCGTAGGTGAAGGGGAGCTCGACGCTCTTGCCCTCGTAGGCCTTGTCGTCCTTGCCCTCGACGCGTACGGTGTAGGAGCCGGGCTTGATGGAGTCGGTGGTGACCTTCTTGCCGCCCTGGATGAAGGTGAGCTCGTAGGCGTCGTCGGGGAGCGCCACGCCGTCAATCGCCACGCGGACCGCGTACTTCGAGTCGCGGTCGTTGAGCACCGAGATCAGGTTGCAGTTATCCTCGCCGGTGTAGGCGAAGGTCCCGTCGGTCACGTCGTCGCCCTCGAACAGCGTCGCGCCCTCGAGGGAGTTGCTGGCGATGGTGAAGGTGTCCGCCTCGGTGACGTAGGTCCAGCTGCCGCTGCCGTTCCAGATACCGATGACGACGGCGTAGGTGCCGACCTTGCTGGGCATCTCGTAGAGGGCGTTTCCGGCCAGGACCCTCGACTTGCCGTCCTCCTCGGTCTTATAGGTGACGACATTGCCCGGATTATTGAAAGCGGTGCCGCCCGTTCCGTCGACCTCGACGTAGTAGTAGTACGCATCGCCGATCTCGCGCTTGGTGGTATCCGTCGGCGCGAGCTCGGGCACGAGGTCCTCTCCGACCTTGACGTCGAGGAGCTCGGGGACGAGGCCCTGCCTCTCGCCGGTCAGGACGAAGGTGTCGAAGGCCTTGCCCCCGTTCTTGTAGGTCACCTTGGCCCCGTCGAGATTGGCGGCATCGTTGGCCATCAGCGACGCCCCGTCCGCCAGCGCCATGACCGGCGCGGCGCCCAGCGTGAGCGCGCCGGCGAGGGCGGCGA
>CALUJT010000290.1 GCA_944321005.1 uncultured Atopobiaceae bacterium
GGGGCGCGGTCGTCGCCGCCCTCGCCGGCGCGCTCACGCTGGGCGCCGCGCCGGTCATGGCGCTGGCGGACGGGGCCAGCCTGATGGCTTCGACCGAGAGCACCATCTGGAAGGGCATCGTCACCTACGAGGGCGAGGACTCCTACGTCGCCAACGGCGACCCGCAGGGCAAGGAGGCGGTTAGCCTCGACCCGTTCGGTGACGCCGCGCCGGTCGACCTCGAGTACTACGCCTGCGACGGCAGCACCCCGGAGGAGGGCTACTACTACTTCTACGTCGAGATCGACCCGAGCTCCGTCATCACCTGGAAGAGCCTCGACGGCTCCGAGCACGTCACGTACAAGAACGCCGACGGCAGGGACACCAATCTGAAGGGCAGAGGCGTCGCAAAGCCGAGCAACACCGGCGAGTACGCCGTCGTCTCCGGCTACTGGAACGGCTCCGGCTGGGAGCTCGTCAAGACCGCCGAGACCTTCTCCATCAAGGCACGCTCCCTCGAGGGCGCCACGCTCGTCGAGAACGGCGACGTCGACGATACGACCTTCATGTGGGACGGCACCAAGAACGGGCGGCTGCTCGAGGTCGACGACAGTGACGGGATCACCACGCTCGGCGAGCGCATCGACGTCGCCCTCGACGGCGTCATCCTCGACCGCGGCGAGGACTACTCCGCGGTGAACTTCTACGAGAAGGGCACCAAAACCCCGGTTGAGGCGCTCGAGCCCGGGAAGGCCTACACCGCCGAGATCGTCGGCATGGGCAGCTACGACAAGACCGAGACCCTCGAGTTCACCCTCCAGCCCCTCAACCTCTCCTCCTCCACGGTGACCGGGAACGTCACGGACCAGGCGCTGACGTCCGCCAGCACCATCTACGATGTCGTCAAGTCCATCAACGGCGTCGATGTCGAGGACGGCAGCGACAGCAAGATCGACCACGGCTTCGTCGCCGTCGAGTTCGAGAAGGGGCCCGCGGGCGACGGAATCGCCTCGGGGACCGGCTGCTACACCTTCAGCGTCGTACCCGCCGACCGCAACGGCGACGACGAGGGGACCGGCAACACCTGGGTGACCGGCAGCGCCACGGTCGAGGCCGTCATGGCCGACTACGTGGTCGAATTCGACGACGGCGACAACGCAGGCGCTTTCGATGACGGCGCCTACCGCTACGACCTGACCAAGGAGGACGCAGGCTCCTTCGACCTCGAGGAGGTCACCGCCAAGACCACGACGGGCTGGGCGATCAAGGATGACGACGTCCACTTCTCGGTGACCGCCGCGGACGGCTCCGACGCGTCCGAGTCCGACCTCACCGAGGGCGGCACCTGGTACGTGACCGCCGAGGTCTACTACAAGGACTCCGACGACAGGCTCGTCGCCGGCCGCGAGACCTTCAAGGTCGTGAACTCCTACGACGAGATCACCTCGAGCAACGTCTACGTCACGCTCGACGGCAAGAACGTCGACGAGAACGACCTGAGCACCAGCACCGTCACCTACGACGGGACCGACTGGGCGGAGAAGCTCTCCGTGATGGTGGCCAAGAACGACGTGACCCTCGCCGAGGGCACGGACTACACCGTCACCATCCAGGACGCCGACGGCAAGGCGGTCGACTCGATCGTCGACAAGGGCACCTACAAGGTCGTCGTCAAGGGCATCACGTTCAGCGGCTCCATCGACTTCGACATCGTCGTCGAGGCCGTGAAGCTCACCGCCGCCTACCCGAACTACGACGTCGTGACGAGCCCCAAGCTCGATACCAACTATGATGGTTACTTCGGGTACACCGGCGAGGTCATCGACGCGACCTACACCTTCACCGACGCAGACGGTGATGTCGTCGACGTCCCGACCAGCGCCTACAAGGCCGCCTACACCTACGACGGCGACAAGGCCGAGCTCAAGGACGCCTGCGAGGACAACAAGACCTACGAGGCCACCATCGCGGACGCCACGGTCAACGACAACTACGAGATCAATGTCTCCGGGCCCGTCAAGGTCGTCGTGAGCACGGACAAGGTCTTCGCGGACGTCCCGAACGGTGAGTACTACACCCAGTCCGTCTACGACGCCTACAAGCAGGGCTACATCAAGGGCATGGGCGAAACCAACCTCTTCATGCCCAACAAGTCCATCTCCCGCGCCGACATGGTCGTCGTGCTCTACCGCATGGCCGGCGGCGTGACCTCCGAGGACTGGTCGGCTTCTTGGACCGAGACCGCCCACCTCTCCCAGTACGCCGACGTCGACGCCAAGGCCTACTACGCGCAGGCGCTCGCCTGGGCCTCCCAGGCCGGGATCGTCACCGGCTACGAGGACGGCAACTTCGGCCCCGCCGACGCCGTGACCGTCGAGCAGTACGTCACCATGCTCGCCCGCTACGCGAAGGTGATCGGGAACTACGAGGCCGTCGACACCGACGCTGTGCTCGCCGGGGTCGCCGACGGCGACCAGGTCTCCGAGTTCGGCCAGGACGCCGTGGCGTGGGCGGTCGAGAGCGGCTACCTCGCGCAGGGCGGCGCGGACATCCAGCCGCAGAGCCCCGTGACGCGCGGCCGCGCCGTCACCATCGCCGTGCGCTACCAGCCGGAGAAGGCCGGGCTCGTCCAGGTCAATCCCGATGCTGGCGGCGATCGAAACTAAGGTCTGTTGACCTCGATCCGAGGGCGGGGGCCCGTGCCCCCGCCCTCCCCCTCTCAGCCCCGTGCAGGCCTGCCGGGGCCCGCTCCCCGGAGCGGTCCCCGGCAGGCCTTTCCGACAAAGCAAGCTGTCGTGCATGCAGAAGGCTGTGGCGAGGGCCGGGGCCCCACCCGCTCGCACGGGTGGGGTCCCGACGCATGAACCCACTGACTCTAGACGGGTCAGGGATTTGCGCCGCGAAGCTGAGGGCCAGAATTAATGCTCCCTTCCAACCACTCTGGACCGCATGCGGCCGCGAGCGAGCTGCTGACGAGACGACTGTCCCGCGGCGAGGGTGTGCGGGAGGGCTAAGCCGGCGGTAGTGCGGTACGCATCTCGTCCATTCAGCGTTCTTTGGGCGCTGGACGGGAGGGCGATGGCAGTGAGCGCCCCATGTCGCGTGAGAGGGCCCATAGACTCTTTTGTCAACCAGGTATACCTTCACGTGATCGTGTGCGCAGCCATGGCCTGTGGCTCGACGCAGAACACGCTGGTTGAACCAGACCAACCCAAGTCGAGGCGCATCCTGAGCCGAGCGAGCTGAATGCTCCAAGAGCCGCTTGACCGCGAAAGTTCTCGTTGACACTTTGAGTTTGGTACCTCAAGGAACTCGTTGCTCCGCTCCATCCAAGGGAGCGGTTTCATTCGATGGGCTGGCCATTACGGTATGGACCGCCTTTCTAATGGGCCCGTCGGTCCGCCAAATGGTCACGACGGTTTGGTGCGGCGGCGCTCGTCGAGATAGATCACGATATTTCTGCCGAGCGCTGAATCGGAACACCGAGAGTACGCATGCGCCGCCCCCTCGCCTGCTTCGAGTCACTGGTGAAAGGGATGACCTCCCAATCGACATCCCCATGATGGAGCGTCACTTTTCCGGCCTGTCCTCCCCGAGCGCGTCGAGGCCCCCCACCCGTGCGAGCGGGTGGGGGGCCTCGACGTCTCTTCCGTTGAGAACATGGGCCCGCGTCGTCGCCGGTCTGCGGGTGCCGCCGGGGCCCGCCGCGGCGCGCGACGCCCGCCCCGCCGCCGAGGTCGGCCGCGGTGCCGCCCCGGCGCCGTCCGTCCAGCTGGCCGCCCTGCCCGGACACGCCGGCGCCCTCCCTCCCTTGCGAGCGGGAGGGAGGGCGCCGGCCCTCGCCACGCCTTCTGTTCTCTGCACGACA
>CALUJT010000291.1 GCA_944321005.1 uncultured Atopobiaceae bacterium
AGCAAGCTGTCGTGCGAAAACAGAAGAAGGCCGTGGCGAGGGCCGAGGCCCCCCACCCGCTCGCACGGGTGGGGGGCCTCGACGTATCCAATGGCTTGTCCGAAGCGGATAGACGCCCAGGGCATCGGGGCGCGCAGGGGCGTCGGCGCTTCGCATTCGATCCCCGTCACTGAAGAGCGACCCGGCAACTCTCTCAGCATTGCCTTAATGCGAGTCGTCTGGACGACTTGCCCAATCGCATCGGGTCACAGACGCAGGCGCCCCACCCGTGCGAGCGGGCGGGTGAGTCGCGAGCATGCGGGGCGCGCCCGGCGCCGTGAGCCCCTCGGGGCGCTCGGCCGGGAGACACAGGCGCCTGGACGGCTCGGCGCCTGACCTCGCAGCGGGGTGGGTGGCGCATGCCGCGGCGACCCCGGTGGCCACCGCCCGACCGGCGCCGACGCGGGTCCATGCCCCCAGCGGCAGAGACGTCGAGACCCCCCACCCGTGCGAGCGGGTGGGGGGCCTCGATGCTTCTGCCGCAGGGCAGAGGGGGGAGTAGCGCGGGCGCAGATTGCCCCGCTGCTCAAGGAGACGATTGCTAGAGCACCGGAGGGACGGGCGAGGGTCGGCGTCCCGCTGCGCCCGATCACGGCCGCAGCCTCCTCAAGTAAGGCCCGACGGCGAATAAGCTCCACGTCGAGGCGCGTTCGCATGCGGGCCCCGACGCTTCCATTCCTCTGTCTACACGCGAGCCCGCTCTTGCAGACAGACCGCGGCAGCGACGTCGGGCGAACAGCAGGGAGGGCCTGCGAAGGTCACGACAGCCCACAGTCGGCGTAACGGCTCCGGGCCGTCGCCACTCCCGAGAAGGGCGTCCCGCTCGGCCGCGGGCCGAACGTCGTGACCCTCCCTCCCGTGCGAGCGGGAGGGAGGGTCACGGCCCTCGCCACGGCCTACTTCTGTTGTCGCACGACAGCTTGCTTCACCGGATAGGCCCGTCGCGGCCGACTGGGCTTCAGTCGGGCGCGGCCGGCCTGCTGCCAAGGGTCGCCGGGGAGGGCAGGGCCCTCCCCGGCTCAAATCGGAGTGCCTTTGGCTACGCTACGCCATGGGGTTGGCGACTGGAGAGCTCAGACGCTCGGGCTGGTAGCGCACGGCGATGGTGACCGCGCGGCCACGGGAGACGTTCACCTGAGGCTGGATGTCGGCTCCGTCGCGGCCGAGGTAGCCCTCCTCGAGCGCCCAGGCGACGTACTCCTCAGCGAACTGGGAGACCCGGTCGCCGTCGGCCTTCTCGCCGAGCGCGGCATCAACGTCGGCAGGTGCCTCATAGCCGCCGACGAGCTTTGCGTAGCGGCCGAGCATCGTCACGAACTGCTCGGTCGTCACCATGTCGGCCCCGCCGAAGGTGCCGTCCTCGTAGCCGGTGACGACTCCGGCCTTGGTCGCCCAGGCCAGGGCCTCGGCGTAGTACTCCTTGCCGGTGACGTCGGAGTACTGGGAGAGGTAGGCACCCGCCTCCGGACCGGCCTCCCAGTCCTCGCTCTGGACGCTGCCCCCGGCCATGCGATAGAGGATGACCACGACGTCGGCTCGGGAGATGGAGTTGTTCGGGGCAAAGACGTCGGAGTTGTTGAGGCCGAAGACCCAAAGGTTCTCGTTGGCCTTCACGACCGCGTCATGGTAGTAGGCGTCAGTCGGGACGTCGACGAAGACGGTGGACTCACCGACGGTGAAGTCGTAGGAGTCGGCAGTGACCTCGAGGTTCGCAGCCTTGACCGCCGCGGAGGCTGCAACGCTGAGGGTGTAGCCGCCCTTGTCGATGATCTGCTTGACCGCCTCACCGTCCTTGGTGTAGGTCAGGTTGAGGTAGGCGTCGGCGGCAGTCTCGTCCTCGCCATACTCGAACCACTTGAGCGTGCCGTCGGCATCGCGCTCGCCCGTCGCGTACTCGACGACCGGGGAGATAGCGCTTCCGGTGTACTTGAGCCCGAGCCTGCCGTTCATGGCGACGAGCATGCCGCCCTCAAGGGTATCGCCGTCCTCGTAGGCGTGAATGCGGACCTGCGTCACGTGGAGCTTGCCCACATTGATGTCGAAGGTGTTGTTCTCGAGGGCGTAGTCGTCGGACTTGAGCGTGACGGTGTAGTCGCCGGCGTCGACGACGCTCGTCACGACGTTGCCCTCGGAGTCCTTGACCTCTGCGGAGAACTGGTCGGTGACGTTCTTCTTCCCGTCGAAGACCTTCCAGGTGTAGCTGACGGGGCTCCCGCTGTAGGTCGTCTCGATGGAGCTGACCGCCTTGCCGTCGTAATAGACGACGAGGGCCTCGTCCAGGTCGAGGGAGCCAGAGGTGATCTCGAGCGTGAACTGAACGGTCCCGCCGTAGAGGCACTCGTCGTCGCCGGTGGTGTTGGTGCCATCGACGAGGGAGACGGTGACCGTGAAGGTGCCGCCCTTCTTGCCCGCGAGGTCGGAGAGGTTGACGTCGTTTCCGGCGGAGTCCGTGACGGTCACGTTGCCCGCAGCGACGGTGACGGCCTTCTCCTCATCGTCGTCGCCGACATAGGACGCGGCGAGCTTGGCGACGTCGAACTTCTCGTTCTTGGAGGCGTTGAGCGTCATGGTCTCGGGGATGGCCTCGCCGCCGTAGGTGAAGGTGAGGCCGTGCTTCGCCTTGTAGACGTCGACCCGCGCGGAGTCCAGGCTGTCCTTGTCGACGTTCTTGTCCTCGGGGTCGGCAAGCTTGACGTCGGGGGTGTAGAGCCGGTTCTTGTCGCCGGGCTGGTTGGCGCCGTAGCTGAACGTGAAGTGCTTCGCCAGCTCCTCGGAGCCCTTGACGGTGAGCGGGCCGGTCGGCATCGCGTCGTTGTCGTCTGCCACGACGACGGGCACGACGAAGTCATCGACGTTGAAGGAGTACTGGCCGATGCTGAAGTTAACGTCCGCGGTCTGGCCCGCGTACTTGCCGACGCCGGTCAGGTGGGCGTAGTAGCCCCTTCCGCCGTTGGCGGCGTTGGAGTCGGTCGGCGCGGTCTCGGAGCCGTTGCCGTTGCGCCAGTCGACGCCCTGGTCGAAGTACTCGACCGCGTAGTCGACGCCCTCGACGAGCTTGACGCCTCCACTGGTGAAGGTGAGCTCGACCGGCTCGCCGGTGTACGACGGCGTGGTGTTGCTGGTGTCGTCACCGACGTAGAAGTCAACGGTGCCGAACGTCTGGCCCGTGATCGTGAAGCTCCTCCAGACCTTGCCGCCGGCGTAGTCGCCCGACACGTCCTCGACGACGACGCAGTAGGTGCCCGGGTCGATGGGCTCGGGGACGAGCTCGTCGGTCGGCTCGCCCTCGGCGTCGGCCCTCACGTAGTAGATCTTGTAGTCGTCGGTCTGGAGCTCATCCTCGTCGACGACGGCGTCTCCCGTTGCGCCCTGCGGGGTGACCTTCTCGACCCCGGGGACCTGCTTCGCGCCGGTGTACTCGAAGCTGTCCTTGTTGTCACTGAAGGTAATCTCGCCCCTGCTAAAGACGTCGGACGCCTCGGACGCCATCAGGCTCGCCCCGCCGTCGACGGCCAGCGCCATGACCGGCGCGGCGCCCAGGGTGAGCGCGCCGGCGAGGGCGGCGACGACCGCGCCCCTGGCCTTGTT
>CALUJT010000292.1 GCA_944321005.1 uncultured Atopobiaceae bacterium
GCTACGACATGGGCTACTGGGAGAGGAGGCGCGCCGCGGCGTGACCCCCATCTCCAAAGTGGTTTAAAAGCGTTTTGAGGCAAGTCACTACAAAATTGCCGACTACTCCGCTTGTTATGGCCTTCAGGCAGCAGATAGCATTAAGGGGCAGCCCTCCTCGGTTGGGGAGATTCTAGACTCAGAGCTCATCGAGAGCATGTCTACTTACAAAGATGAGGAAATGAGGAAGATTCTCGACAGCGACCTCAAAGAGCTCAACATCTGCTTTTCCCATGGCGCATACAAAGCGACCCTCATTCTCGCCGGCTCTATTCTCGAGGCCGTACTCATTGACTGGCTCTCAGAGATTAAGGGAAGGAACTTCTTCGACGACAACGAGGTCTATTATGACGGAAGGGGTCGCAAAGTTGACACCCTGGCGGGATATATCAGCGAGATAAGATACATCGCCCGTCCGAAATGGATGGAGTCTGAGAAAGCCTTCGAGATAAAAGATAAGCGTAATCTTGTTCATGCGAAGCTCTATATCAAGGAGGATGACATCGGCGAGGATGCCTGTCGGATGGTGATCTCCTATCTCGAGGATGTCATACGAAGCAGGAACAGACACGCTAGGACCCGACGATAATCTACTGGCACCGCAGCTAATGACATCTGACAAAAGCAGACGCGGTGCAATACAAAGTTAGTTTTCAGGCAGGGAATTGAGGGTAGGCAGGCAAATCTGCGCGCAGGGAGGAACGAATGGCATTTTACAAGCCGGCTGAGGACTGGGAGCAGTATTGCTACGCAACAAATCCAGAGAAATTCGTTGGTCAAGTAAAAGAGCAGATCACTGACAATAATCAATACTTCAAGCTTGATTATGCGACCATCCCGTATTATGACATCGACTCAATTGATGTCCAGGTCGATGCAAGCATGCGAACGGTATACGTCTACATCCGAAACAGGAGGCAGGAGAGTTTCTTCGCCCAGTTTGATTTCACCGAGCCGGTAGACACCGTGTATAAGAATCACGAGGGTGAGACGATTAGTGGCTTTAGCCGCGTCCTGTGCATCTCGAACTTCTTCGAGGCGATTAAGGTGGCTGCTGAGCATGACGTACGGGATGTTGGAACCAATCTGGGTGAGACACTGCCTCAATGGCTGTTTACCCTCAAGGGAAGACTCTCGGTTGTTGGGCGAGGGTCTATCGTGCAGGGAAATGTTATCCACGACGATGAGCATTCTTTGAGCTTCAGACTGTGCACGCAGTTCGTAGCGGACGAGGAGCACAAGGAGCTTCTGTCCGAAACCGGAGGCGAAGTGACCGGAGACAACGCTCTTGAGATAGACGGCATGGAAGGGCACGAGTTCGAGTCCCTCTGTGCCGAACTGCTGCAGAAGAACGGATTCTCCAATGTCCAAGTCACAAGGGGATCTGGAGATCAGGGAATCGATGTGCTCGCGACGAAGGACTTCGTTAAGTATGGGTTCCAGTGCAAGTGCTATTCGTCGGACATTGGCAACAAGGCGGTGCAGGAAGCTCACGCCGGGAAAGCATTTTATGGATGCAACGTCGCCGTGGTGATAACGAATAGGCACTTTACCCCCTCTGCCGTTGAGCTCGCCGAACAGACCGGCGTCGTTCTTTGGGATAGGGACGTATTGCTTTCCATGGCGAAGACAGCGGGCATGAGCATCAAGGAGGAGGGAAGTGTTGCAAGGCATAACGTCAAGTTCCGGGAAGATGCCGAGAGCGTAAAGAGGATTTACGAATCAGCCCTTAGCCTGATTATCACCATTAACGAGGCGGGCAACGACGGGAAGCTCTTTGGAATTGACAACGAATCAGTGCAGAAGCTTTTCTTCGCTCAAATCTTGTACTACATGTTTTGGGTCATTGATGCGGGAGTCGGCGTCTCGAGTACGGATGCCTATATCGTGAGCAAAATCAGTGGCCAAGAATTCAATGCGGCTGCAATCGAAGAGCTTATCCATGAGGACTTCGTTCCGGAAGACTTCGCCGTGGAGATGCCATCCATCATGAAGGCCGCAGCACAAGTTATGGACCAAACCGGATTAGGCGATCCCGCATCATTCGTGATACCTCTATTTGAAAGCATCGGAAAGCTGCTTGCTTCCGTAGACGAAGCTTGGGGTGAAGAGCGAATGGAAAGAGTCTCTTCATACTCGTCCATGCTTCGCAGGATGATTGACCTCAGTTGCTAGAGCTGCATCGTCAAGGAGCCTGTATCCCCCTATTGACGCAACCTGAGAAGTAGCTTGTGACACGCCCGTACCCTGACCGAGACGTTAGGGTGCGGGCTATTTCTTTGCCCGCCTGACTTGAGAAGGGGCGGGCAGATGGATGGCTTGCAGAGCGGGACGAAGTTCGGCGAGGAAGGCGCGGCGCAGCGGCAGGACGCGCAGGGCGCGGACGACCAGGCGGCGCAGGCGCAGGTAGCGGGCGGCGAGGCTGGCAGCGCGGCGGACGGCGAGGCTGTTTCCAAGGCGCGCGAGGGCTACGAGGCAGCGCTCGCGGAGCGCGACGCGCGCATCGCCGAGCTCGAGGGCGAGATCGCGGAGGCCGCGAAGACCGCCGAGGGCGCCGAGGCCCTGCGCAAGGAGATGGACGAGCTGCGCCGGAAGGGCGACGAGGAGCGCGCGGGCTTCGAGCTGCAGCTCGCGGGCGCGCGCAACGTCAAGGCCGCCCGCGCGCTCCTCGCCGACCACGACAACGACATCGAGAAGCTCAGGGCCGCGGAGCCCTGGCTCTTCTCGGCCTCTCCCGCGCCCGCGGGCGCGACGGGGCTGCCGAGCGCAGGCGCGGCCACCGACGAGGGCGCGCAGATGAGGCGCTGGCGAAAGATCGCCGGCATCGACGACGAGGAGGAATAGGACATGGCGAACTCCATCGCATCCACCAAGAACTACACGGCGTTGCTCGACGAGGTCTACAAGCGCGCGGCGTGCTCGACGTGCCTGAACTCGCCGCGCCGCATGGCGCGCGCGGGGCGCAACGCCAAGGAGATCATGGTCCCCAAGATCGAGGTGACGGGGCTCGGCGACTACACCCGCAACGTTGGGTACAAGACGGGGTCGATCACCTACGGGTTCGAGACCAAGGCGTTCAACTACGACCGCGGCATCAAGCTGCTCGCGGACGTGATGGACGTGGAGGAGGCGGGCGTGCTCGACTGCTTCGTGGCGGCGGGCTCCGAGCTGCAGCGCACGCAGGTGGCGCCGGAGGCGGACGCCTTCACCTTCTCCGAGATCGCGGGGCACGAGGGCGTGACGCCCGCGACGGAGGACTTCGCCGACGCCGACGCCGAGGACGTGCTGGCGAGCCTGCGCGCCGCGACGAACGCGATGGACGAGGCGGAGGTGACGACCGGGAGCCGCATCCTCTTCATCACGCCGACGCTCAAGGGCGTTCTGGACGACT
>CALUJT010000293.1 GCA_944321005.1 uncultured Atopobiaceae bacterium
GCTGATGTCCTGTTCACGCGCACCGCTCGAAGACGCAGTCGTCGTGGTGGTGGATGAAGTCGAGGCTCGGCCAGGTCGACTCGTCGCTGCCCGGCAGGGCGATCTTCCTCCCGTTGAAGGCGTAGAGCCGCTGGTCGTTCGTAGGCGCGTGCGACACGCGCGTGGAGGGCGCGATGCGGCTCTACCCAGTAGTCTGCATAGTCCGAATTGTTGTCCGGTCGCTCAGGTAGCCTCGAGCAAAGATGGGCACGGATTGGAGGCAGATGATGGGGCTCGATGCCACGGTGCGTTGTCGGTGCTTTGAGGAGGGCAAGCTCAAGCCTGGCCCCCTTCCGTTTGATGACCTGTATATCGACGAGGAGGGATACCTCTCGTCGCGCAAACTGGACGCGGCTTACGAGAGACTTTCGTACCGGCAGTTTGACGCCCGGTACGGCAATCTCCGGAGGGAGTTTGAGAACTGGACGGACTCTTGCTGCGAGCACGAGTACGGGGAGTACTGCTCTGAGCGGGTAGGCAATATAGCGGGATGCGCCCAGTTCGAGTCCCTTGTTGAGGCTGCTGGCGGTGAAGCCGAGTTCCCCCTGCTTAGCAAGCTGCTTCCGCACGCGAACGGGGGAACGTATCCAGTGGAGATGGCAGCTGCCACCCTGGAGGAGCTGGACCGGTTCATCGAGAAGGTCAGCGGCGTTGATGAGTGGGTTCTTTGCGAAGTAGAGTCTGATACAGAAATCTGGACCTCCACGGAGAAGGCGTCGTTTCCGTGGATGATGGGTCCGTTCTACGAGGTGAGAATGACTGGCGGCAAGGTCTACTTCTTACATGCGGGACGTCCACCGGTGGAGACCACTCACTTCAAGCAGGTTCCGCTCGGCAAGCCGAGCGAGAGTGGCTGCCAGCGGATGGAGATCATCTGTCTAGACACGGGTGCTACGACTGAGACCTTTGACTCTATCGGACCAGAAGGGGCCCCAAAGATAGAGCGTGAATTCTATGTCACCTCAAAGAAAGCCCCCTTCCTCTATGAGGGTAAGTACGGGACTGCAGAACGCATACGGAACCTACTCGTTGCCTCTCTCGAGACGGGCAACCCGATAAGGTGGCGCTAGCAATGACGTGTCACGTCGTTCCCGACGAGGTCTCGGTTAAGGTCCCGTATCTCAGCTACGAAGACAAGCACGCGCTGAACCGCCTGACGGCATACGGACGTTCCACGCTCGAGTGGAGCTCGCTCCGCTGTGGCTGTTTCCATTGTGGGAGCTCGTTTGTGGCAAGCAAAATCACCGACTGGATGCGCGAGGAGGAAGGCGCGGACACTGCCCTCTGTCCGTACTGTGGGTGCGACGCCGTACTCTATGACACGAAGGAGTTCCCGCTGTCCACGGCCTTACTCTCGAGCATGTATATGGAGTGGTTCAAATCGGAATACCAGGAACGGGAGGCTGTCGCGACGTACGCCCCGCCGTTCTCGGGATATGACGACTACCTGCGGCAAGGCATTGTCTTTCGAATGGAGAGAAGCCCAAGGTACGAGCTGGTAGGGGAGGTCGAGCTCTGGCTGATGGATAACATCAGCGACTGGGATTGGCTTGTGGATAAAGGTTTAGCAGAACTTTATTCAGACAATATGGCTGACACGGGTTCGTATGCCGAAGAGGAAAAGAATCAGAAGGGGGAGCCAGACGAGAAAAACAAGGACGCCGGCGGCCTGTTGAGAATCGTTGCCCATGTCGAGAATGGCGGGTCTACCGAGTACGAGTTCATCGACGAGCTCGGTCATGTTCTCTCTTATCCGCTCTGGGGCGAGAAGGACTATTGTCTGCTTCACGAACTTCTAGAGAAGTACGGCTCGCACCTCATGGGTCTGCTCGTTGAGCCCTTTGACTCAAAGGTAAGGCTCGTTGTCAAACATGAGGAAGAGGCTGCAGCTCCAGCAGCTGTTTTGGGTGAAACACGGTGAGCACATGCACTGATGATTGGCCCGTCTTTGTGAAGCCTCTTCAGGACAGGCTGTTCACCGGCAGGCTTGTTGCCTCAGCGAAGGACCTCATCGGCTGTGGGACGTGCGGAGAGGATGCGGAGGTTCACTGCAGCGAGCCTGTCGTCTTTGTCGCGGAGTGGCGCTGCTTCGTCATGCGTGGGCAGATTCTTGATGTCAGACCCTTATCGTGGGGGGCTGGCGTGCCAACTTTGATCCGAGCATCATTGAGAGCGCTGTCACTGCTCACTCAAGTGCTCCTGCTGGGTATGGCATGGACTTCGGCGTGACCGAAGACGGCCGCGCCCTCCTCGTCGAGGTCAACGATGGGCACTCGCTTGGCTCGTACGGACTCGAGCACCACGCCTATGCGCGGCTGCTCTCCGCCCGCTGGGCGGAGCTCGCCGGCGTGGACGACCCATGCGACTTTGGCCCGCTGCCGATGCCGTTGGCGTGGTAGTGAATGAGTCTGAGACCCTGCCAGCCAGCTGCCGTACGAGGCGATGGTATGGCGGTCACCTCTAGAGTATCAGGCAAGAGGCAATAGCAGAATAATGCGCTATCGACCTAGTTGGGATGCTCCCATTTCAATCAAAGACATGTTGCTGGAGAACACGTTAGCTAGTCCGCCCATCGACAACTAGATGCCGAGCGTAGTTTGTATCTGTTGCATCGGATTATGTTTAGGTATTATCCATCCTGTATTCGCTGCGATTAGCTGGGAGGAACAATGGGTCCGTTTTGGAGGAAAGGGAGGAGGCCTAGGCTGGCATTACGGGCGTTCTTCGTGTTTGCCTTTGCTGTCATGACCACCTTCACTGTCCCTGTCATAGCACATGCGGCATGGTGGGAGCCTTCGACCCCCTGGAATGGGAAGGTTATGGTCTTCTGCTTCGAGGATTATGTATACCAAGGGGACGGGGTGACTGCCACCATTGATATCACCGGCATTGGCCCCGACTCCCATGGCCTCAGCTTGGATATTTCAATTGTCGACCAGACGGGTCGTGAGATTCGCTGGGATGATATTGACCCGCGGACACATCTGCAGGCAAGTATTGGCTTCGGCCATGCCTACGACTTCACATTCGGACCGGATATTCTACGACAGCTCCAGCCTGGACAGATTGTAATCTCCACCCATCTGGATTATTTCAACGGGCAGACCGGATTCTGGACCCCTACCGCATACCCGGACGCCTCTACTGGCTTCGTCTTGAACGCAGGCAATCGACCGATTCCCCTGCCTGAAGTTGTGCCCGGTGAGTCTCAGATTATGTGGCGCCTCTACAACCCCAACACCGGAGAGCACTTCTATACCTCCAGTACGAGCGAGTGTGCGAACCTTATCGCTGTGGGCTGGATAGATGAGGGTGCGGGCTGGGTGGCGCCCCTGGAGGGCGAGCCGGTCTATCGTCTCTACAACTCCAATGCTCCAGGTGGCGACCACCACTACACCATGGATAAGGCCGAGTATGACTGGCTTGTAAGTCTCGGTTGGACGGGCGAGGGCATAGGCTGGTATTCGGCCGATAGTTCCGGTATGCCGCTCTATCGCCAGTACAACCCCAACGCGGTGAGCGGCACACACAACTACACTACCAGTGTCAGCGAGCGCGACATGCTCGTCTCACTCGGCTGGATTGACGAAGGAATTGCCTGGTACGGTCGTAGATAACATTGGGTTGGTGAAGGCACTCGCCTACCGAATAACTGGATGTGGGGAGTCGCCCCAACAGATTGGGGTGGCCCCCATGTTTGTAGTTCTTAATCACTCATTTTATGCGAAACGCTTTTAAACCACTTTGGAGATGGGGGTCACGCCGCGGCGCGCCTCCTCTCCCAGTAGCCCATGTCGTAG
>CALUJT010000294.1 GCA_944321005.1 uncultured Atopobiaceae bacterium
CGGAGGAGTACGCGAGCACGCCCCCCACGCCCTCCGCACGCGCGATCTCGAGCATGAGCTCGCGATCTGTGGTGCTCTCCTGATAGAAGACGTCGGCAGCAAACTGCCCGGGGTTGTCTGGAAGATAGTCGCACAGAACCGTGCGATACCCGAGCCTCCTTGCCGTCTCGATGGCAACGACCTGTTGCCTAGAGCCGCCAAGAAGAAGAATCGACCTGTCCTTGCCCACGTGTGACCAAACGACCTCTCATGCAAAGGGTGGCCAGAAACGGGCGGGATGCGTTCTTTCCCGACCGTCTTTCAAAGCGCCGCCCAAACACTGCTATTGTTTGTCTCAGGATATCAAAACCACATGGAGCATCGGGGGAGACCATGGCCGACGAGCTGCGAGAGATAGGCGGTTACTTCGAGCTTGAGCGCTTCGGGGGCGCTGAGTACCACGAGGGGGCGCTCGCCCTCAACTGCGCACGCAGCTGCCTCGCCTATCTCATCGAGGCCAGGGGCATACGTCGTCTCTGGACCCCCTGGTACCTCTGCGGGTCCGTTGACGCCGCGGCGCGCGCCTGCGGCGCCGAGGTGCTCCACTTTGAGGTGGGACAGGACTTCCGCCCACGCTACGAGGAGATGGAGCTGGGTCCCGAGGACTACCTCTACGTGGTGGACTACTACGGTCAGCTGAGCGACGGGGACCTCGAAGAGGCGCGCGAGGCATGCGGGGGACGGCTCATCGTTGACGAGGTCATGGCCTTCTTCAGGAGGCCGCTCGAAGGGGTGGACACCATCTATTCCTGCAGGAAGTTCTTCGGGGTGTCAGACGGGGCCTACCTCTACACCACGGCCCACCTCAACCGAGAGCTGGAGGTCGACGAGTCTCACGGAAGAATGGGCTTCGTCCTCGGACGTTGCGAGCGCCCCTCCAATGACTTCTACCCGGAGTCGGCTGCCAACAACAAGCTCTTTGCCACGGAGCCCATCAAGTGGATGAGCCCCATCACCCACAACATCCTGAGGGCAGTCGACTACAGCAGCGCCGCGGCAAGGAGGAGGGCAAACTTCGAGAGGCTCGCCGGGCAGCTGGACCAGATCAACGAGCTCTCCCCCGTCGCCACGGACGGAGCGTTCATGTATCCGCTGCTCATCGAGGACGGTGCAAAGGTACGCAAGGTACTCCAGGCTCAGAAACTCTACGTCTCCATGCTCTGGGACCACGCGGCAGAGCACGAGGGGACCTCCGCGCGCTTTGCCCTCGACATCCTCCCCATGCCCGTCGACCAGCGCTACACGCTCGACGACATGGACTACGAGTGCCGTCTTCTTCGAAGGACCCTCAGCCGGTGACGCCCGCGTCCCAGACGTCGAGAAACTCCGGACGCGCGTCCTCAGCACGGTAGATGAAGTAGTTCGTGTCGTACCCGCGGTTGTGCGTGAGCGGACGAAGCTCCTCGGTGACCTGATGCTTCTCGTAGCACCAGGGCTGATTCTGACACGTGTCGAAGACGGGTTTCAGGGCGCTCGTCTGCTCGGTCACAAAGCAGATGCCCGCCCATGCCACCCCGAGCGAGGCGGGGTCAGGCAGGACGTCGACGTCGAAGGCCGTCTCGATGATGCCGGTGATGTAGGGGTACCCGGTGCTCAGCTCAGTGAGCGGGTAGGCGATGTGGTCCCCGCCCGGCCTCGCGTTGAACTCGATGAGGTAGATGTCCCCGTCGCAGATCTTGATCTCCGTGTGGCAGCAGCCGTTGTCGACGCCCACCGCGGTGAGCGCGCGGGAGATCACGTCCTCCACGCGCATTCGCATCCGGGAATCGAGCCTGGCTGGTTGGTGGTGACCCAGCTCGACGCAGTGCGGGGCGCCCGAGCTCCACTTCTCCGTCACCTGGACGATGCGATGCTCACCGTGGTACGAAAGGCTCTCCACAGAGTACTCCGCGCCGCCGGGGACGTACTCCTCGACGACGATGTCCGAGGTGCTCTTCTTCTCGCTCGCCGCATAGGCAACCGCTTCCGAGAGACCGTCCTCGTCGTAGACGACGGAGACCCCGCGCTTGCCGCCCTCGGACGTGGGCTTCACGATGACGGGATACGTGGCACCCAGGCCCGTCACGTCCTCGGGCGAGCGGACGAGCCAGTAGCGCGGGTGATGCAGCCCTTCAACGTCGGCAGTGGCCTCGCGGTTGCGGTACTTGTCGGTGATAACACGCGCCACCTCAGGAGAGATGCCGTTCAGCCCAAGCGCGGCCGCCACGTGGGCGGCGGGGAAGATCGTGAGCTCGGTGGTGGGGAGGACACCTCCCACCCCCGCCTCGCGGCAGGTGGACACCAGCGCGTCAAGATCGGTCACCGAGACGTCGTGGAAGTGGTCGACGTCGTCGCGGGCGATGGCTCCCTGCGCCCATGCGAGGCAGTGCGTCTCTATGCCAAGCTGACGACACCGCTCCGCGTAGATGCTCGCCATGGGGCCGGCGCCGATGATTGCAAGCTTTCTCATAGCTCCTCCGGGGGTGCCTTGTCTGGGTCGGGCGCACGCCTTCCGCGCTACCTCACGATGGCGTTGCGGCGACGGATACCCTCCTCGTCGAGCGCCTCGATGGCCTCGATCTTGGAGGTGAAGTACGCGTTGAGGTACTCGTCCTTGTAGAACGGGTGGAAGAACTGGACGTACTTGCTGCCCGAGTGGGAGTTGATCTCGATGACCTTGGGACCGTGGTCGCTGATGCAGACGTCGTAACCAAGATACTCAAGCGGGTTGAGGCGATCGGACATGTCCAGGACCATCTGGCAGAGCTCCTCCCAACCCTCAAGGGTGCCCTCGGCGAGAGCACCGGTGTCAGGACTGCGGGGGGCGTCGACGACACGGTTGCAGTAGATGTCCTTTCCTCCTCCGAACCAGCCGGTCTTCCAGTCGAACCACACGTTGTAGTTGCCCGCGTCGAGGGCGGAGGGGTAGACGTAGTTGGACTTGCTGTCGTCGTTGCCCACCGCGGAGGCAAAGCGAAAGTAGGAGGCGCCGATGACGGGCTCGACCCCGGTGGGGTTGAAGACCATAATCCGCAGGTTGTTGATGACCGGGCTGATCTTTGCCATCTGATCGGAGGGGTGAAGGAACTCGGTGAACACGTAGTTGGGGTGCTCACGGAGAAAATCGAGGACTCCCTGGGCGGACGAGGGCCTGTTGTCCACGAGGTACTCCCCACCAGCGTAGGAGAGCTTGTGGAAGCCCACCGTGCGCGCTCCGTTGCAGGGCTTGCAGGCAAACTCCCCCACCTCGCGAAGCGTGCCGAGGAATGCGTCGTCCCCCAGGGACCTGCTCGCCTCAGTGAGGGGAAGCGGCCCCTCGGGGGTGGAGTAGTAGTAGTACTCCGGCATGTACTTGTCCAGGCTCGTGCCGGACATCATGTACTTGAGCGTGAGCTTGTCGTTGATCCAGATGCGCTGCCAGCTGTTGAGCGGCCAGATGCGGTGGTAGTCGTAGTCGGACATGTAGTCGTCGATGTTGTCCTCGTTTAGGTCGTAGCAGTAGGCCTCCTTGGCGAAGAAACCATACGAGTGCGCCCACTCCCGGTAGTCAGGGTCGTAGAGATCGGGGGCATCGACCTCCTCCTTGAGGATCATGAGGTACTCCTCGGCGCGCGGACGCGCGAACCCGTCCTTGAGCAGGGCCTCGAACGTGTTGTCAACCTTGCGTGCCATTGCGTACCTCCATACTCTCGCGGCAAAGCGGTCCATCACCGCACAATCTGAAACGACAAGTATACGGTCCCCCGAGGCCGTCCCACGCGCCCGCGCCTAGAGATTGACCTTCTCGCGGACGATGTATTGGGGGGTCGAGTTGACCGAGAGGACGATGTTGCCCACGTACTCGCCGATGATGCCGAGGGCGAAGAGCGTTATGCCAAAGAACACGAGGAGCAGGCAGACGATCGACGCCCAGCCGACGAGCAGGGACGGATCGACGAGCTTCCTCACGAGCGTCACCATGGCGGCAAGAATGCCAAAGACGGCGGTGAACACGCCAAAGGCGCTGACGGCTCGAAGCGGGACGACCGTGTAGTTGAAATAGGCGAGCCAGAGGCGAACGAGCTTTCTGAGGGTGTAGCCGGAGGAGCCGTACTCGCGCTCGTGGTGCTCGATGACAACGTTGGCCACGTCATTGGTCATGCGGGTGAAGAGTGCGTCGACGTTGGGGTTGTAGTTCGTGTACTGGACCACCTGATCCTTGAGCTGACGGGTGATCATCCAGAAGTTGCTCGCCCGGATGTGCTTGGGGCGACCGAGCAGCTTGTTCGACGTCACCTTGTTGAGCCAGCTCGTGAAGCGCTTGACGGCGCCGTTCTTGGACTCGCGGTAGCACCCGTAGACAAGATCGTGCCCCTCCTCCATCTTGTGCACGATGAGAGGAATCTGCGAGGGGTGCGTCTGGAGGTCGTCATCCATGCCCAAGACGAAGTCGCCCTTGGCGTGGCGCATGGCGCACATGAGGCCGTTGTGCTGTCCAAAGTTTCGCATGAGCGTTATCCCGTGAACGCAGGGGTACTCCTCACAGAGCTGCCGGATGACCTCGAAGGTCCCGTCCGGCGAACAGTCGTTCACAAGGACGAACTCGCAGTCGTATCCCGGCAGGCCACGAAACGCCTCGAGCGTGAGCTCGACGACCTTCCTGATGGTGTGTTCCGAGTTGTAACAGGAAATGACCACAGAAACGAGCTTGTCCGCGTCCTTCTCACCCGTCATATCCACTCCATGTTCCCCGCCGCCGGGCAAGGGGGCGCGCCGGGCGGCTACTCAAGACAAACTGAGACCAGCTCGTCCATTATAGCGAGCAGCCCCTCCATGGTCGAAGCATCCGGGAAGCGCATGAAGAGCACGCCAAGCGTCTTGGTGGCGTCATTGAGGGGCGCGACCTCCTCGCCCTCCTCGACGAAGAGCTCCTGCCGGTAGACGTAGGAGGACAGGCGAGGGTCGAGGACGATGCGGCGAAAGACCCCCCTCTCCCGAGCATGGGGAAGGTAGGTGCAGAACGCGCCCTCCGCGGACGCGCCGTCGAACGAGACGTCCTGGGAGAAGTCCCCCATGGCGCAGCGGACGTTGGCCTCCAC